>JANXXV010000333.1 GCA_025350445.1 Bryobacteraceae bacterium
ATCGCAGCCAGCGCCCCTACAAACTGCCGGCGGGAGTGTCTTACTATGAGCATTTCCACCGGCTTGGTTTAGAGATCCTGACAGTCACACCTCGCGACAGCCGCTGACTAAGGTTTTCAGGAGAGCCGGATGCGGGAAATCCGCACGTCCGGTTCGACGAGGGGACAGTAGGTCACATCGTGTCGCCTACTGACCTACTCTACTGGCCAATAATTATTCGCCGCCCGGTATTAGCTCCCGATCGACGCCGGTTAACGCAGATTTTGCCCGGAACCGCAGTATTCGATCTGTCCAGCTATTTCTTGGACACTACGCTAGCAGTCTGTCGGATTGAACTGGATTCGTTTGGCGAGCCGAGGCGACTGGCAGGGCAGAATTCGGTTCGATTCGTAGTGCAAAGTACACGTCCTTGGAGAGTGTCCGCGGATTCTGCCCTGCACATTCCAATATGCGTGATCTTGAAGTGATTATTCAGCCATTTAGACTGTTTGCGGGTGCAGTCCGGCTCGGAACAACATGATCCTGGATCCGGCATTTGTGGCCAGCCCAAATCGAATAACTCTTGCCGGGTATGGGCTTCACTCGGGTAATTGCTATGGCAGCAGCTCGGGTGGGGCGGTCCCCTTGGACTGCGCGGGACGCCCTCGTCCCGCTGCCGGAAGCGGGACAACGGCGTCAATGCGCCAGCCACACGAAATGCTTGCGAGACCGTACCCACCTGACTCAAGCACATACCCAGTTAACTTTCTAGCCTGCAAGCAGTTGTCACGGAATGCGTTATCACCCGATTGGTGAACTGCGAAGCAGTTGAAATTCTGAGCCATTCGAGCGGCTTGGCACAATGCGCAGGATTTGAGCTGCCGGATTTAGGATGATCTGCCATTCAGCCGGGATTTTGTCCCGGCCTCGCCTCAAGAAACCCCGTAAGCCACGGACTGCTTTGATTTGTCCGTTCACCGGCTCTACCACCGCTTTGCGCATTTTGTAGACTACACGTCCGGCGGTCGTCCGTAGTCTGTCGCGCATCGTTTCCGCCATGCTCCTGGCCGGCGGGCTGGCTCCGCAGCGGCGCCGCTGCTTGCGTATCGATGTCGGCAATTACCTGTTTGGCCGCGCTCTCGCCGCTGAGTTTCTGACGATCCGGCGGCGCCGGCAGTTCAATCCTTGCCACCTTCTCGTCCGTCTCACCTGAGCTACGATCAGACCAGGCATGTGGTCGAACAGACGCGCCGGGAGCGCGGTCTGGAAGCCCCACGCAAGCGCCGGTAAAATAGCCGATATACTGCAATCATCCGTTCTCCGCCGGAGAACCACATTTTCAGGTTGAGGAATCCCGTCATGACTCGCTTCCAGACTTTTCTTGTTTCGTGCTTTTCCGCTCTGTTGCTTTCCAACACGGTTGCGGCTCAATCCTACCAGGGACAAATCACCGGCGTCGTTGAAGACTCCACCGGGGCAGTGATCCCAAACGCAAAAGTTGTTGCCACCAATGTTGCAACGGGTCTGGCTTTCAGTGCCGAATCGAACGCTCAGGGCATCTACCGCCTGCGGGCACTTCCGCCCGCGCAGTACAAGATCGCGGCCACCATCGCCGGCTTCAAAGGATTCGAACAAGGGCCGATCGCGCTGCAGGTCAACGATGTGCTGGAACTCCCAATCAAACTTCAAGTGGGCAATGCCTCGGAAAAAGTTGAGGTTTCCGCCGCCGCCGATTTACTACAAACGAACACCGCCACCGTAGGTACGGTTGTGAACACACGCGCTATCGAAAATTTGCCGCTTAACGTACGGGACCCGCTGGCGCTTGTCGGCCTCACCGCGGGTGTTACTTTTGGCCCCAACTTCGGCAACGGCGGCGGGCAAGAGCTGGGCCGTAACTTCTTCAAGTCCGATTTCAATGTTGGCGGCGGACGCTCCGGTTCGCAGGAACTTCTGCTCGACGGCGCTGCCAATACTACAGCCGACGTCAATCGCGGCATCATTAATCCGCCAGTCGATTCCGTCCAGGAATTCAAAGTGCAGTCCAACAGTTATGACGCCGAATTCGGCCGCACCACTGGCGGCATCGTCAACGTCATCACCAAATCGGGCGCCAACGAATTTCACGGGCTGCTCTACGATTTTGAACGCCATAGCGTTGTGGAAGCCAATAATTGGTTTAACAATCGCGCCCGTCTTCCTAATCCATCGTTTAAGCGTCACCAGTTCGGAGCCAATGCCGGCGGGCCGATCATCAAGAATCGTACCTTCTTCTTTGTGGATTACGAAGGCTTGCGCCAGGGCTTCCCTGTCACTTTCACCAGCACAGTACCAACGGACACCCAGAAAGCAGGCAACTTCGCAAGTCTCGTCGCAAGCGACCGCACGCCGATAATCATCTACGATCCAGCTTCGCTAACCACGCTCGCAAATGGAACACGCCAACGCACTCCTTTCGCCGGCAACATTGTCCCGGCTGGGCAGATCGATCCGGTGGCAAGGAAGATCGCGGGGTTCTATCCGTCACCGAACCAGACTGGTGACCCCATTACGAACAACAACAACTACATTTTGAGTGCAAGCTCTGCCATTGATACCGACAAGGCCGACATTCGAGTGGACCAGAACTTCGGTGAAAGCACACGCATGTTCGGCCGTTACTCGCAGCAAAAGGATGTACGTCTGGTGCCGGGCCCGCTGCCGTTGCCGATTGGCGGCGGCCGCAGAACGACCGACAGTTATCATCAGGCTGTTTTAGACGTCACCAGAGTTGTTTCACCAAGGATGGTCGCTTCCGCGCAATTCTCATTCAGCCGTGCACTGGCTGCGCAGTTCGGCTTGTCGAAAGGTTTCAACTTTTCGCAACTCGGCTTCCCTGCCGGCTTAAACGCCATTGCAACCGATCAGTTTCCGCAGGGCAGTATTGCCGACATCGGCAGCATCTCCAATGGCTCGGATTCGTTTGTACAGTATCAGCCGCGAAACGCATTTGCCACCCGCGCCAGCGCCGGAATTTCGCAGGGTGCGCATAACCTGAAAGCCGGCGTCGACTGGCGATTGCTCAACTTCAACGAAGGTCAGAACACACAGCCTTCCGGTACCTTCATTTTTGGCCGCACTTTTACCCAAGGGCCGAATCCGGTGCAGGCCAGCCGCAATGGTGGCTTTGGTTTTGCCGACTTCCTGCTAGGCATGCCCAACGACGGTGGTATTCGTCAAATCAACCCGTTCTCCACACGGGGCCGCTACTACGCTTTCTACTTGCAGGACGATTGGCGCGTCAACAGCCGCCTGACATTGAACCTCGGCTTGCGTCTGGATATCGCGCAAGGCAGCGGAGAAAAGTACAATCGCCTCGCCTATTTCGACCCCACGGCGGCAAATCCTCTTGCCTCAAAAGCAGGCTTGCCCAATCTTAAGGGCCTGTTGCGTTGGGTGGGAGGAGAAAATTCCAGCTATCAACAAAAGACTACTGCGTCAGATTTCGCCCCTCGCTTTGGCTTCGCATATAAGCTAACCGGCAAGAGTGTAATCCGGGGCGGCTATGGCGTTTTCTTCGCACCGCGTAATCACACCGGTAACGGCAATGGCGCCATTGAAGCGTTCCGCGACACCCCGTTCGTAGGTACCATTGACGGCGGCCTCACTAACGCCAATCGTCTCAGTAACCCTTATCCGCAAGGTGTCCTGCCTGCTCTCAACGATCGTGATCCACTGGCCAATGTTGGCGCATCCATTGCAGCCCCTGTGAACGGCTACAAGACCGGATACGGCCAGCTTTTCAGCCTTGGCTATCAGTTTGAATTGCCCGGAAGTATCCTGATGCAGGTGAACTATTCCGGCAACAAAGGCACACACCTGTTGAGTGGTAGTTGGAACATCAACTCATTACCCACCTCGCTGTTGTCCTTAGGCAACTCGCTGAACAATCAGGTTAAGAATCCATTCCAGGGGTTAATCGCCGCGGGCGCACTTTCCGGCGCTACCATTTCGCTGCGCCAATCGCTGCTGCCATATCCGCAATATTCCGGTGACGGCGGCGTTGCGCAGGTGTTGGTGCCCGCTGGTAATTCCACCTATCATGCGGGTTCAATCCAGGCTGAAAAGCGCCTGGCTACCTCCGTTACGTTTCTGGCCTCTTATACCTGGTCGAAAGCGATTGACGATGTGGGCGGCATGATCGATGTCTACAATCGGCGTTTGAACAAAGTTATTTCCAGCTTCGATGCCCCGCATCAATTCGTTGGAAGCTGGGTCTATCAACTACCCTTCGGTAAGGGCCGTAAGTTCGGATCGTCGATCGGCCGATTAGCGAATACAATCCTTGGCGGGTGGGACCTGGACGGCATCATGCGCGTACAAAGCGGCCAACCAATTGGAATCGGCGGCAATAGCGTGGGACGCAGCGGCAAGATCGAAAATCCGACTTTGGCACGCTGGTTCGACACGACCGCTTATACGCCGACCCCCGCATTTACGATTCAGACGCTTGGCCCACGTAGCCCCGACATTCGCAACGATTTCACCCGCAACCTGGATGCCGTGTTGGTAAAAGCCTTCGCTGTGAAGGTAAAGGATCGCGAGATTACGACACAATTCCGGGCTGAATGCTTCAACCTGACAAACACGCCGCAGTTTGGAAGCCCCAACGGGACTGTGACATCGCAGAGCTTCGGCCAGGTCACCAACCAGCGCAACACGCCGCGCCAGTTCCAACTTGGGATGAAAGTGAAGTTCTGAGGTAGCGCGCCTAATCGCCACAAAAGAGGCCTTCGCGCTAAGAACGGCAGTTGCGGTGAACCATGACCAGGAAGCGAGCACCTTGCGAGAGGTCGCCAGGCAACCTGCCAAGCTCGGGCGAAAGCATCATCTGACCGGCGGCCAGACCAAGCACGTGGTCGAGCAGACACGCCGCGAACTTGGTGTCGAAGCGCCACGCGAGCGACGCCGGACAGTGGAGCGGCTGGACCGCACCCGGTGTGCCGTCCCGGCTAATTCTTTACAACATGGGCGCAAGGTGGGGCAGACGCCTTGTCTGCGCGCGACCCCTCGGCGAGCGCTCTTGCGCCCGTCGTAAACTCTTACCAGGGACAGGCTTCCAAGGCAAGGTAACGTGCAATACTGACCTCCGTCGCGCTCTTCAGCTCGTTGTCAACCATGCTGAAACCAATACACTATGATCGAGCCACACCGATCAGCACTTTATGGCCGGTAGGCTTGGCGCTTCCACCCGCGGGTTCCTCAGTTACCGACAGGCTGGTCAGCGAGTCCAGCAGGGAAGCATCGGCAACCTGGAACTCCGCTTTGCGGTCCGCGGCGCGAAAAACTCCGGCACTCACAATGGCCGGTCCGCTGGAGCGGATCATCCACAACTGATACTCGCGCCCCGCCGGAAGCGCCGGCAAGTCGCCCGTGAACAGCAGGATCTTGCCGCTGCCGGAGATCAGAACCTGAGCGGTTGCCTTGCCCGCCGCCTCGGTTCCCTTCAATTTCACCAGCCGGATCTGCGGAGAACCTAGGAACGCGGCGAGCTGCAACCCCTGTTCGGCGCGCTGGCGAAGCACGGTTAAATCCCTGCGCAGGCGGACGTTCTCTTCTTCCAGAAACTGCACTCGTTGCAGGGCGGCTCGATCGGGTTGCGCGCGCTCCGGCGCCAGTGCCTGCGCCTGAACACGCCGGTAATCGGCGTCCAGTTGCTGCTGCTGGAGAGCCGCTTCGAGGGCAGTCTTCTGTTTCCCCAGTTCAGCCTCCAGCCGCTGTATCCGGTCCCGCTCGGACCGCAGCGCCGACTCAGACTGTCCGGCCGTAGTTGCGGAGGCGGACAAATCCCGCTCCAGGTTGGCCAGTCTCGCCTTCAGGGCTGCGATTTGAGCCAGATCGCCGTTTGATATGGGAGACGGTGCAATGGGAAGCGGCGCTGGTTTTTCCGGACCCGGAGCGGGCTGCGTTTGGCTCTGCGCCGTCTGCACCGGAACGATGGGACTAGCGCTGCCGCCGCGGCCGTACAACCACACCGCTGCGCCCGAAATCATCATCACCATCGCGGCTGCGGCCCATGTCTCGGGCATCAGGAACCAC
Source organism: Bryobacteraceae bacterium (assembly GCA_025350445.1). The sequence continues at coordinate 6,058 of JANXXV010000333.1, forward strand.
GCCGCCCAGGGTGCCCGAGCTTGTTCGACACTTTTTACGATGCGGCGCTTCAGTGCCGGACTCGGCCGGATTGCGGAGGCCTCCGCGGCCGATACCGCCATTGCCGTCCAGAGACTTAGCCCTTGCGCGGTACCCTTTTTACAAGCGGGGCAACCGCTTTCGACGTGCGTCGTGACGAGTTGGGATAGCGGGCTCTCCAACAAATCCAGAACGTATAGGTCGTAGATCTCCTGGCCGAGGCCCTCACATCGATTCATATTCGGGCTTCCATCATATAGTACGGCGTCGCGGGCATTTCGGTTTTAGTTGGCAATAAAATTGCCCTGTCCCCGCTTTTGAAGCCATGCGGCGGCTCGAATGTATGCCACGTAGGCAACAATTAAAACATTCACTGACAACAGAGTCCACGGGAGCCAGGTTCCGCGCGAGATAACTTCGTAAATCTCAAATGGAATGTAAAGCGCTCCCGAAATCAGTGCAAACCATTCCGCCCAGACTCGCCGTTTCCACAACCCGTATGCCTCCAGAAGCCGCATCGCCGAATAGCCAAACGCAACCGACGCGATTTTCCAAATCTTTCCACCGTCCAGATTATCTGCCGCTTCAATGAAGATACGACCGTAACGCCACTCCGGGTCGATATGCAAATCGCGGACCAGATTAGCCGCAGCCCCGCCGAGATCCTTATGCCGATTGTTCAATAACGCGACTGCCACCAGCAAGACAAACAGCCCCTTCACCGCTTCCAGCATCGCGATGGTTCGCAACCCGGCTTTGGACGCGCGCTCGTCCACCGCTTTCAGCGCCTTGGGTGGATGGATCTCCATAATCTCATTAAACCGCAGCCGCAATAGGATGCCTCCAGTGGCGCATTCCGGCCCGGACCAAGTATGATTGACCATCATGGTGCGGAGAGCATTCGGCTCGCTTCTGTTGCTCGCCTTGTCCCTGTCCGGGGCCGCAACCCCGACGCCGAAGGAACATTTTGGCTTCACGCCGGGCGACGACTGGAAGCTCGCCGATTACCCTGAAATCTCCAGTTATTACCGGAAGCTCGCATCGCTAAGCGACCGACTCCGGCTGATCGATGCCGGGAAAACCTCGGAAGGGAAGCCGATGTTTATGGCGGTTATTTCCTCGGCGGAGAACGTGAAACGCCTGGAATATTTTCGGGAAATCAATCGCAGGCTGGCTCCCGGCTTGGCCAGTCCGATGGAAGCCGGGAGGCTTTTCAATGAAGGCAAAGTCTTCGTGCGGATCGATTCCGGTCTCCACGCCAGCGAGGTGGCGCCGGCGCAGCACCCGCCGGAATTGGTTAACCGAATGCTGACCGGGCAATCCCCTGAAATTACCCGCATCCGCCAGAACGTGATCCCGTTGCAGATTCCGGTTACCAATCCGGACGGGCTGGATCACATCGTCCATTGGGACCGCAAGAACGCCGGCGCCCCGAACGAGCTTGCGCCTCTGCCGCGGCTCTACCGGAAGTACGCCGGCCACGACAATAATCGCGACTGGTGCATGCTGAATCTGCAGGAAACGCGGAACATGAGCGGATTGTTGTTCGACCAGTGGTTTCCGCAAATCGTATACAACCAGCACCAATCCGGTGTGTTTCCGGCGCGCATCTTTGTGCCTCCGTACGCCGAGCCCTTGAATCCCAACATTCCCGCACCGGTGATGGAGGCCATCAACCTGATTGGCGCCGCAATGAAGGAGCGATTCGCGCGCGGGAACAAACCGGGTCTTCTTTCTTACTACGGATACGACGCCCGGTGGAACGGCGGTCTGCGGTCGGTCCCCGCCTTTCATAACATGCACGGGATTCTTACGGAGACGGCTCTGTATTCCTATGCCACACCGAAAGAATACAAGCTGACTGAATTGCCGGAGCGATTTCCCAACGGCATGTCCGCCAAGGAACCATCCGTGTTCTACCAGCGTGCGTGGATGGGCGGCAAGTGGGGCGTCCGCAACGCGATTGAATACATGCTCACCGCGGACATGGCGATTTTAGATCTGGCCTCCACACGAGGCTACACCTTTCTGCACAAAGCCTGGGAGCTTGCGGTTTCAAATATCGAGGCCGATCGTTCCGGAAAACCATATGCGTATCTGATCGATATGAAACAGCCGGATAAATCGAGCGCCATGGAGATGCTTCGCCGGTTTCGTATGGGCGGTGTGCAGGTGCAACGCTCACGATCCGCGTTTTCCGCAAACGGGAAGCAGTACGCGGCGGGCGCCTACATCATTCCCGCGGGACAGCCGTTTCGAAGTTACGTGATGGACCTGTTGGAACCGCGGAAATACCCGGTGTCGCGGACAGAAACCGACGGGTCTCCCAAGCGTCCATACGATGTGGCCGGCTGGACGCTGAACCTGCGGATGGGCGTGGCCGTAGACCGCGCCGACGAGGCATTTCAGGCGGATGTGGAAACCGTGGCTGAGATGAAATCGCAGAACCCATCGCTCGATCATCGCGACAATTCCTCATTCAGCGCCACGGCCGATCTGCTGTCGCGAAAAATGAAAGTGCGATGGGCGAAGGATGGAACCATTCTCACCGAAGGTTCCGGAGACTTCAGTCAAGCCGCGTGGGAGCAAGAACGCCCCGCGTGGCGCTCTACGAATCGTGGACGGCGAACATCGATACGGGATGGATGCAATGGGTTTTGGATACGTACAAGGTGCCGCATACCATCATCCACAACGCCGATGTTCGGCAGGGCGGCTTGCGATCACGCTTCGATTCGATCATTCTTGCCTCGGAGTCAACCAACTCCATACTGCACGGCGCCCGCGACGGAGAGTGGTTCGCGGGTCGCGTCGGGCACGGCGGGGAAATGGCGCTCGAACGGCCGGAGTATACCGGCGGAATCGGTGTGCCGGGCCAGGCGCATTTGGAGACTTTCGTACGAGAGGGAGGAAACTTGATTGCCTTTAATGCCGCCGCCGAACTGCCGGTGCATTTGTTTCCACTGCCGGTACACAACTCGATATCCAGCGCTGCCTCCAACCGGGACGACGCCGCGCCGGCCGGATACTATAGTCCCGGCTCCATCCTGCGCATCACCGTCGATACCTCCAATCCACCGGCTTTTGGCATGCCTCGCGGGGCTTACGCGTTTTCGAGCGGCGGCCAAGCCGACGACATCACATTGCTGCCGGAGTACAACCGGGGCGAACGCGAAGTCCGTTCCGTGGCGCGTTATGCGTCCAAGAATCTGCTTGCCAGTGGATGGATCTCCGGTGAGAAAGCCGTGTTGGACAAGCACATCCTGGTGGATGCGCGCTACGGAAAGGGGCATGTGATTCTTTTTGGATTCCGACCGCAGTTTCGCGGTCAGGCCTTCGGTACATTTAAGTTTCCGCTCAACGCAATCCATCTCGGTTCGGCGCTTCCTTTATGAGCCGGCCCTTCCTGGTAGGAATCACGCCGGACTTTTACGCGGATAACGACGCGGCTATCGAGGATTTGCTGGCCGAGGACCTTGGCCAGATCGCCGGTCTGGACTACCGGCGGATGAGCGTCGCCTCCGCCAATACCGCCTCGCCGGAAGAGCTTCAGCCGTTCGACGCGATTCTATGTCTGAACACAAGAATTACGGCGGAGAGCTTGACTGGGGTAGACCGGCTGGCGATTGTGGCGAGGTGGGGAATCGGATGCGACAACCTCAATGTGGAGGCGCTTTCCCGCGCCAGCGTCGCCGTGACCACCACACCGGACGCGGTAAGGCGTCCCACGGCGGAGTCGATTCTCACGCTGATTTTGGCGCTGGCGAAAAACGTGATCCAGCAGGACCGCCTCGTTCGTGCCGGCGGTTGGCGCAAGGAATTGGCCAGGCCCGGCGTCGACCTGCGCGGGCGTGTGCTGGGTTCGATAGGCTGCGGCAACGTGGGCCGCGAGATGTTCCAACTGGCGCACGGCTTCGGCTTCCGCTGTTTGCTGGCGTACGATCCCTACCGCAGCCAGTCGGAAGTGGTGGATTTGGGGGTGGAATTGGTGGACCTGGACACGCTCTGCCGCGAGAGCGATTTTCTAACAATCAATGCGCCGCTAACCGCGGAGACGAAAGGAATGTTGGGAAGCCGTCAATTTCGATTGATGAAACAGGCATCGTATCTGATCAACACATCGCGCGCGCAGATCGCTTCCCACTCCGCCTTGGTGCAGGCCTTGAAGGACGGTCGAATCGCCGGCGCGGCACTGGACGTATTTCCGGAGGAACCGCCTCCGCTGGATGACCCCATACTCAAATGCGAAAACGTCATTCTGATCCCTCAGTCGCTGGCCTGGACCGGGGACATGCGGGAGGGAGCGGGGAAAGAGGCGTGCCGGCATATCCTAAGCGTGGGGCGCGGCGAAGTTCCCAGCGCGGTAGTCAACCGCGATATCGTGGAAAATGAAGCGTTCCACGCGAAGCTGGATTACTACCGTCGCTATCTGCGGCTCTGAGCTAGCTTAGACCAAATCGCTGGACGCGGAGTCTGACCCGATGAACAGCGCTTTCGTCGCAGCATCATTTTCAAACTTTCAGCTTTCCTGCCGCCGCGCGGTCATAGCGTGGCTAAGGCGCGCCCGAAGGTCCAAAGGTAACGTCCAAACGGCGGCGTATATAACGAGCTCCAGAAATCCGGGACGGCCCAGGCGAAACGCTTCCTTCAGCAACAACGGGACGGCGGCAGCATCGCCCTGCACGCGGGCGCTGAAACTGACCCACGTCAATAAGAATCCGGCGCAAGCGCGTGGCGTCACCGCAGGCCGCGAACACACCATCCAATCGTAGGAAAAGCGCCAGTTATGGCTGTTGCTCAACCGGTCACGGCCTCCTTGCATATTCCAGATGGCCAGCGGTACCAGTTCGGCGGGCATTACCAATTGAACCTCCGGGCGTTGACCCACGCGGATCAACCAGTCCAGATCGCAGTGTAGCCGCATGCCTTCGGCCATGGGGTTGCTCAGAAATAGTTCAGTGGGAGCAAACAGCATGGAAGTCGGCAGAACCCCTTCTCCGAATGCAAGGCGCGTGCGGCAGAAAAGATATTCACAGATCGGTTCGCGCGGGCGTGGGCCGCGGCTGGGCCATAGCGCATCTCCTCGTTCCGAGCGGGCCAGGAATCGGCAGCCAACTACCGGACTCGCACAGCCGGAAGATTCCGCCGACTTCAATTGTGCCTCCAGCTTTCCCGGCATCCACTCGTCGTCATCGTCCAGCATAGCGGTCCAAGGGGATCGAACCAGCCGCAGGCCATCATTTATAGCGGCAGCCTGCCCGCCGCGTATCTGGCGCACGTGAAAGCGCAGTCGTGCATCGCTTATGTTGCGCAGCACCTCGATCGTCTCGGAGTCGTCGCCGTCCACCACCACCACCACTTCGATGTCTCGAACCGACTGTGCGAGCGCGCTCGCGACAGCCCGAGCCACTAACTGGGGGCGATTGCAGGTGGTGACAAGGGCAGTGACACGAGTAGTCATGCGATGCGTTCTCCCGTCCTCGATAGCCCATCGATCTTGTCCGGGTACGGGCCCATGCGCGTCTCGGCGGACCAGCGCGTGAGCATCGCATCCCGGCCGCGAGCGCCCGGTTCATCCCGCAACCGCCGGTGCCACGGCAACCGTCCAGCCTGAGCAATTAATTCCTCGCTGGTGGAGTAGGGCAGTCCGCCGCTGCTATCGAGGACCGGTTCGGGCAGCGATCTATGGTCGCCAACAAACAACTCGTAAGTGAATGAAGAAACGATCAGGGCAACGGCATTGCGATTGAGCCTGCGCCGATCCTCGCCGGGTACCCGCCCGATCGGTTGGGTCCGGTCACTGCCGGCCGCGGCCGCGCGCAAACTCATCTCCTGCGAACCGGAGCCGACCAGAACCAGTCGTGCCTGATTCCAGGCGCGGAACGGTTCAATCAGAGTCCGCGGACCCTTAACGTATTCCATGCTTCCCGCTTAAAGGAAATAGGAATCGGTCTGGGCGGCAGCGGGGGCCGGATCTCGGGGAGGAACGAAGGTTGAAATGGATCACCGGCATTTGTAACTGTAATTTACGATATGGCGCGATTGCAAAGCGGCTGGTTGAAAAGAACGCGTGAATCGATGCCAGCGACTCCGGGAGCAGATTTGTATCGCGCCACTCCTGGGGCGCTCTGCCTGGCAGCGGCGAATGCGACGTGCGACGAGGTTCCGTGCAAGGCTCCGGTCCATTCCGCTTCAGCGGATGCGGACGGCAGTCCAGCCAATACTCACGCCAGGTGTAATGATTGATCGCCTTGCCGTACCGCGGCGCTTTGGGGCCGCCCGCCACGGAGACGTTGTGATAATCGATCACATCGAATGGCTTTGTTAGAACATTCTGAATTAGCCGTGTTTTAAAGAGAGGCAACCCAGTTTGATGATTGGGTATCGGAGACAGAGCGCCCCAGCGGCTCTCCGGTCCGTGCACAGTGATATTGGAAGGTTTCACTTGTAGCTCCGCCGGTCCGGACCTGCCCATCACCTGATAGAAGCCGCGGAAATGGAGGATATCCACCGGATGTCCCCGCCCGGGGAGTTCATGGGGGAGATTCCGGACAACGTTTCCATCGCTCCCAAAGCTGTAAGGCGGGTAGAAAGTCTTCACCATGCTCAACGCAGCGGTTCGCAATCTGTCAATCGTATCGCACGGATTTGCGGCGCAGCCAAGTGAACCCGCTTTGGAGTTGGTGGCGCACAATCACGACACGAAAAGTCACCCTCGTACACTCGCGCTTCGGGACCCGCGGGAAATGGCCCGTTATGTAGTGCACAACATAATAGTCATTCTTTGGTGAGCGCCGAGACCCTCGTCGGGATTGAATACTAACGTTTCCCGATTGGGAAAGCAGGATCTGAAGACTCTTGTTCGTGGGCCTCCTTCGGCTCGCCAACGATCACCCGCCGGGCGCTGAACGTGGGACCCTCAGGCCAGTCTAGAATCAGACCGAAGCGTGCGCGGTTAGCGTAGTGTTTGCAAAATGGGTCCGCGCCGGCGCTCCCCCTGTCCGCAGCCAATTCGCGGACGCTACAGATACGTCCCATCGCCGAATACCGGCACGGACCGCTGCCAAGCCTCGGCCGTAAGGCAAAGGGTGCTAAAGGAACGGCTATTTCAAGACCGTTTCTTACATATACATCCCGCCATTCACGTCCAGCACCTGGCCGGTGATGTAGCCCGCCGCATCGCTGGCCAGGAATGCAACGGCCGCCGCGATGTCTTCCGGCGTGCCCATGCGCTTCAACGGAATACCGGCCAGCACTCTCTCTTTCACCTCAGGCGAAAGCACGCCGGTCATGTCGGTTTCAATGAATCCCGGCGCCACGGCGTTGACTGTAATTCCGCGGCTCGCCATCTCCTGCGCCAGCGATTTGGTGACCCCGATCAGACCCGCCTTCGACGCCGAGTAATTCGACTGTCCGGCATTTCCGGCTTCTCCAACAACGGAGGTGATATTAACGATCCGTCCCCAGCGCTCGCGCATCATACCTTGCAGAACCTGTTGAATGGCGAAGAACGATCCACTGAGGTTGGTGTTGATCACCACGTCCCAATCTTCTTTCTTCATTCGCAAGGCCAGTCCGTCTTTGGTGATGCCCGCGTTGTTGACCAGAATGTCGATCTTGCCGAACTCCTTCGCCGCCTTCGCGAACGCTTCCTTGATGGAATCGATGGCCCCCAGATCCATCCGGGCAACGTACGCCTCAGCGCCCTTCGACCGGATTTCAGCCGCCACCTCTTCCAATTTCTCTGTATTGCGCGCCGCCAAAACAACGCGGTTCCCGGCGGCGGACAGTGCCAGGGCGCAAGCCTTTCCGATGCCACGGCTTGCGCCGCTGACGAATGCAACTCGAGTGTTCATGTGTTTTTTGAAAAAACTGTCTGAAGATCAATCATAATAAAACTTCACACCTATGGCATACAACGATCTGCGCGAATTTGTTGGCGCGCTGGAAAAAGCCGGCGAACTGAAGCGTATCTCACTCGAAGTGGACCCGCATCTCGAGATCACCGAATTCGCCGATCGGTCAGTCAAGAACGGCGGCCCGGCGTTCTTGTTTGAAAACCCAAAGGGCAGCAAAGTGCCGGTCCTGGTGAATGCATTCGCCAGCATGAAGCGCATGGAAATCGCGCTGGGCGTGGGCAACGTCGGCGAGATTGCCAACCGCATTACCGAATACCTGGAACTGCGCATGCCGCAAGGCTTGATCAACAAGTTGAAGATGCTGCCGAAGCTGGCCGAAGTGGGAGCATTCTTTCCGAAGATTGTTTCCAGCGGTCCATGTAAGGAAGTAATCCGGCGCGAAGGCTTCTCCCTGAAGGATTTCCCGGTGCTGCATTGCTGGCCGCAGGATGGCGGACCATTCATCACGCTGCCCTTGGTCTTCTCAAAGAACCCGGCCACAGGCAAGCGCAACTGCGGCATGTACCGCATGCAGGTTTACGATGAGCGCACCACAGGCATGCACTGGCAGACGCATAAACAGGGTGCCGAACATCATCGCCGCCTGATTGCGGAAGGCAAGAAGCGCATGGACGTAGCGGTGGCCATCGGCTCCGATCCGGCAACAATGTACTCCGCCATTCTGCCGTTGCCGCCGGATCTGGACGAGATGATGATCGCCGGTTTCCTGCGTGGCAAACCGGTGGAAATGGTGAAGTGCGAAACCTCCGATATTGAGGTGCCCGCGAATGCGGAGATCGTCCTCGAAGGCTACCTGGAGCTAGGCGAATCCAGAAGCGAAGGGCCATTCGGTGACCACACCGGCTTCTATTCGCTGGAAGAAGACTACCCGGTGTTCCACCTCACCTGCATCACGCAGCGCAAGAACCCGATCTACGCGACGACGATTGTCGGACCGCCCCCGATGGAAGATTTTTACATGGGTAAGGCCATCGAGCGAATCTTCCTGCCGCTGATGCGCATGCAGCTTCCCGAAGTGCGCGACATCTGCATGCCCGCCGAGGGCATCTTTCACAATCTGATTCTGATCTCGATCCGCAAATCGTATCCCGGTCACGCGCGTAAAGTGATGCACGCCATCTGGGGCCTGGGCCAGGCGATGTTCAGCAAGTGCATTGTGGTGGTGGATGAGGATGTGGATGTGCAGAACGTCAGCGAAGTGGCTTGGAAGGCGCTGAACAATATCGACCCCGAGCGCGACATTCAGTTTGTAATGGGCCCGGTGGATTCGCTGGACCACGCGAGCCGCTTGCTCAACTACGGTTCAAAGATGGGCGTGGACGCGACGAAGAAATGGCCGCAGGAAGGTTTTACAAGGCGCTGGCCGGACGTGATAAAGATGACCCCGGAAGTGCGGAAGCGGGTAGACGAGCTTTGGAAGAAAGCCGGCATTAAGTAAACGGCCGCGGGTCATGATAGACTGAAAGCTCACGGTGGCTTTAGCTCAGTCGGCAGAGCATCGGGTTGTGGTCCCGAGGGTCGTGGGTTCGAGCCCCACAAGCCACCCCATCCCCAAACGCTAAGAAGTTAGCCCTCAAGACCTTAGAGGCTCGCTCTCCAAATGATCGAAGAAAGTGCGAAGACTATACATGAGGCTTTCTTTAAGGCAACCCAACTGATCTCTTCGTGGAAGACTTCGGATGACCCCGAGCCGTATTGCTGGTTTCGAGGGGTTACCGACAAGACTCATCAGCTTCTGCCAGGAGCTTACCGGCGTCCGAAATACGAAGAATTCGAGCCGCTAGTTACTTTTTCTCAAGAGGGCGGAGCATACGCAGATGTTGGCCACATAGGCGACTGGGACACTTACTACTTAGCGCAACATCACGGAATTCCGACGAGACTGCTCGACTGGACAGAAAGCTTCTCTGCGGCCCTCTTCTTTGCTTTGGACGAATGGAGCTGCGACACGCAACCATGCGTATGGCTTTTGCGCCCATGTGCATTAAACCAGTCTTCGATCGGGTGGTCCGGAATCATTGCGCCCAACAACTTCCCAAAGGAGCTTGGGATCTGGCTTCCCAGCGAAATCAAGAAGCCAAGCCACTCAATTCTGCAAGCAGAAAGCTTCACGTATGACAACCGATATCCCTTGGCAATTTACCCGCGTAAGTCGAATCGACGTATAGTGGCGCAACAAGGCACGTTTACGGTTCACGGCAGAGACAGATCATCCTTGCAGGATTACATTGCAAAGAACGTTAATAATGCGGACACTGTGATCGCTCGTATCAGCTTCAGCTTGACCAATATCGATGAGGCGCGTAGAGATCTGGAGATGCTGGGGGTCCGCCGCTCGAGCATCTATCCGGACATCGATAACTATGTCAAACAACTTAGATCCGTGTATGGCTGGTAGTTCCTAAAGTTCAGCAATCGCTCTAAACTTCAGCCGGCTAGCTGTTAGTGGTTGTGACATACCGTAGTTATCATCGAAAAGAATTCAGCTTGCCAGTTTTTGGGCGCCTATTCGGCATCAGTCGAAATTCCATACATAAACCGGGCCGTCAGAATCGCGTTTCAGAGCACGCGTGACCTTTTGCATTGCGATAACACGTCGTGTTTTTTCCGGATACGATAAATGGCTCTGTACTTCCCGGAGAGCCCTTTTCCCCGCAGGAAACTTCATCAATTCCGGCGTCTCGTCTACTTTTCCTGAATCCATTTTTGTACCTTCACCCATTTTTCAACGAGTTCGAACTTCTTCAGAATCCCCTCAGATTCAGACGGGTTGTACCGGTCCGGTCGCTGCATAGTGTCCTCACGCCGATGCCCAACTGCTTCATCTCGGCCAGGTATCGAAGGAGTGTCTTCACCCCGCAATCATACGAACCCTACGGCACCACCCTCTCCTTCACCACCGGCACCGAAACCGCCGCCTCAAACAACCCGAACGTGAACACATCCGTCTCCGAAGCGATCGACACATACTGCTTCCCGTCCAAACTAAAAGTCATCGGAGACGCCGTCAGCTTCTGCCCCATGTTGTAATGCCACAGATGCTTCCCGGTCTTCGCGTCCAGCGCCACCAACTGCCCGTCGTCATCGCCAAAAAACAACAACCCGCCGGCCGTTGACACCGTGCCCGCCCACATCGTCGCCGGCCCCGTCATCGGATATTCCCACCGCCGCTCCCCCGTCTTCGGATCGATTGCCCGCATATAGAACTTCCCCGGTTCGGCCGGAAACTGCTCGCCGCCGCCCCCAGCCTGCCCCTTCCCCGGCTCAGGCATCTTCGTCGACGTCACCACGTTATCGCACTGCTCCAACGTCGGCACATACAGCAACTGCGTGTCGGGATTGTACGAAGGCGACATCCAGTTCGATGCCCCCCGCACCGACGGGCACACCTTCACCCCGGTCGGCGTCGGCGTCTGATCCGGCAACTCCACCGGACGCCCCTTCGCATCAATTCCACTCGCCCAGGTAAGCTTGTCGATAAACGGAGTGGCATTCAGAAACTCCCCGCTCACCCGGTCCAGCACATAAAAGAACCCGTTCCGATTCGGATGCAACAGCAGCTTCCTCCGCTTCCCGCGAAACTCCGTATCCACCAGCACCGGAATCGACTGCGCGTCCCAATCATGTGTATCGTGCGGCGTGAATTGGAAGTGCCACTTCAGCTTCCCCGTATCCCCATCCAGCGCCACCACCGAGCAACTATACAAGTTGTCGCCGCGCCGGTCTTTCCCGTAATAATCCGGCCACGGATTGCCCGTCGGCCAGTACACCAGATTCAACTCCGGGTCATAGGTCCCCGTCATCCAAGTCGCGCCGCCGCCCCACTCCGCGTTGAATTCCGACCACGTCTCCGCTCCCTTCTCGCCCTTCCCCGGCACCGTATAAAAACGCCACAACTCTTCCCCGGTGGAAACGGAAAACGACACCACGAACCCGCGAATACCGCCATCGCCGCCGCCCACTCCCACAATCACGCGATCCTTCAACACCAGCGGCGCCATGGTGGCTTGATAGCCCTTACTCGCATCCGCGTATTTCTTGTCCCACAACACCGCGCCAGTCTTCCGATGCAGCGCCACCAGATGCGCATCGGCGGTAACGAAAAACACGCGGTCCCCCAGCAGCGCCACGCCACGGTTAACGTTCTGCTTCACCGACTGCTCGTCACGGTACTGCCATATCCGCCGCCCCGTCCGCGCGTCCAACGCGTAAACCTCGTTGGTGTTGGTGAAGTACATCATCCCGTCGTATACCAGCGGCGTCGCCTCCAGCTTCTTCGCCGTCTCCACATGGAATGTCCACTTCGGCACCAACGAACCCACATTGCCCACGTTGATCTGCCGCAGCGGACTGTGCCTGCGCGCCCCGTAATCGCCCCCGTACGTCAACCAGTCGTTCCCCGGACTCTTGCGAATGTCTTCAAAGCGGACTTGCGCCGAAAGCACCGCGGCACCCAAGCCCATCAGGCAGGCGATCTTTCTCATTGCACTCTCCTCTCGTTCCGCATCGCCTGGCGGCTCAGGTACGCCAGCAAATCCTGCAACTCAGCGGACGTCAGTCTGGTGGAATAATCGCCAGGCATCGGCGATTGCCGATGCAGCGTAATCTCCTGCACATCCTTCTTCTCCAGCAAGTGCATTCCACCGCCGCGGTCCATCACTTGAATCGAATAGTTGGTATAGTTCTTCGCCACACCGGAAATCCGCGCGCCGGATTTCATCAACACGTCCACTGCTTCAAACCCTTCGGTGGGCCGCGCGCTGGGGTCTAAGATAGATTCCCGCAATTGCCCGATCGACCGCTGCACCCCGGCGTTTGAGAGATCCGGCCCCAGGAATCCGCCTCGCCCGCGCACTGCATGGCAACCCGAACAACCACCCTTGCCGAAGAAGATCGCACCACCCGCCGCCTCATCGCCCGCCACGTTGCTTTCCATCGCAGGGGCGCTCAGGCTGCGCACAAACGCTACCACCGCCCAGATCTGTTCATCGGCTACGGGAAACGCCGGCATCTCCGTCCCCGGCACACCGGTCTTGATGGAATCGAATAATTGCCCGCTGCTCATGCGCCGCACCAGCCGGCCGTCGCGAATGTTCGGACCCCGTCCGCCGCCTCCCGTCGCTCCATGGCAACTGCTGCACGCGGCGCGGAAAAACTGGCCGCCTGCCTCCACGGACTCCGCCTTTCCCTCCAGCGGATTGCGCTTGCCTTCTCTTCGATTGGGCTGTGCGTATAGCGCCACCGCCGATAGAGTCAGCGCCAGCGGGATGATTAGAATTCGCATTGGAATTGCCAATAGCCTATCAAAGGTTTCGCTCCGTTATACACTAGAGGGTTCAAGATGCTTGGAAACAGAAAAGTGTGCCCTAAATGCGGGGTGGCGGATATCCGTCCATCGTACTATCGGGACTTCCTCGATAAGGTTATGCAATTTCTGTTCCTGGTCCCGTACCGCTGCCGCATCTGCCGCCATCGCTTTTTCCGTTTGCCATTCTAGTTGCGTCGGACTCAGCCTGATGCGCGCCCAATCTGAAGGGAACCTAAACCAAATCATCGACCGCCGCCGGTGGGGCAGACGCCCTCGTGCCGCCTTCGTGAACACCCAGCCACGACCGGCCGCGGCACTACGGGCCGCTTCGTAGTTCTCCGTGTCCCGTTCCGCTGCCGCATTTGTCTCAAACTCATCAGCGCCGTTACACGGCATATCCCAGGCGGGGGCAATATCTATGTCCGCGGCTTGTAATAACAGCAGCGGAACATCTCGCGAGCAGCGGCATTTCACGGGTTAGATCAGCGGAACCGTCCCATGCCACGCACTGCCAAGCTCTCTTGCAATGGCCTCAGCCAAGCCGCCCGGCTACCTTCCGAGCTCCAGTTTGACGAACCGGAGCATTTATCCGGAAAGACCCGGTCACGGGAGATATCTTCCTCTCGCACCGGCCGCATTCATCATGAAAAAGCTTCTTTAAGATGCGCCGCCAAGTGGCCGTGCCGCTTGATTTCATGCCAGACCGCCGAGATGGCCCACCACCTCTTCGATACAAACATCGCAAGCTATAGCACCAAGAGTGAGATTCCTTCCGTGGACCGGCGATTGGCTAAAGTTCCGCCAGCAGTTGTCTTCATCTCCGCTGTAACCGCGGCCGAACTATGGTATCGCTTGACCCGCCGGCCAGAAGCTTCGCGGCTACGAGCCTTGGTGAAAGAATTCTTGCTCACCGTCACGATTCTCCCCTGGGATTCAGAGGCGGCGAAACAATGTGGATCGCTGCGCGCCAGACTCGAACGCGGGGGCCTGCCCACGGCCAATCTCGACATCATGAACGGCGCGCTCTCGACCGGAGCCGTTTTTGTCATGAACAACAGCGCGTTTACCCAATCGAGATCTCGAAGGTGGCGGATTGGACGAAAACGAAATAGGCTCGGTCGCCATCGGGACTTGGCCTGCCCAGCCTGGCCCCAACGTCCGCGACGATGTGTGCTTCTTGGTCAGGCTTGAGCGAAAGCCAATCTGGGGGTAATGAATGTACTTGCGGCGTCCATTCCCGCCGCAATGGAGACCCGCGCCGCAAGCTTTGGCGCTAACGAGTCGCGCTAAAGCAACTTGGCGAAATTGACAACTTGTGATAACTCGACAGCCGGTGCGCATCCTTAAGATGCCACAAAAGTTAGAACAACATAGTACATTGCGGAAGTCCGTTGGAAGTGAAACGATTGTCGCGGCAATCTGCAACCGGAACCGTTGTTCACCCTGGAACCGTCACGAATAACAGATGAGTCAGCGGAGGCCTGCGGAATTATCGCGAAGCCTGCTTATCGGCCCTAATCTGATTCGGTCACTGACGCGGGTTGCAAGCCGGGTGTGGAGATTCTCGTCATTTCGGTTCTGAGCAACGGAATATCCGATCCCGGCGACCTCCCCAGGGAAAGCTCCTAATCGAGTAGCGCAAGACGCCTCCGATCGAGTGCTGATACAATGCCGGACTGTGATCGAATCCTCACCGCAAAGCAGTGTTGACGCAACCGTACCCCGGCCGTCCGCGCGAATCATCTCCATCCAGCGTTGGTCTATCGCCCTCCTCGTTGCCGGAGGCGCGCTGAATTACATTGATCGAGCTACCTTGTCCGTAGCCAACAAACTCATTCAGGACGAACTCGGAATCCCGGTAGCGAAGATGGGCTTGCTGCTTTCCGCCTTTCTGTGGGCCTACGCGCTTGCTCAGCTACCCGTAGGCGCTCTCATCGACCGCTTCGGGCCGCGCAGACTCCTCGGGTTAGGGCTCTTCAGTTGGTCGGTAGCGCAAGCGGCCGGCGGCCTGGTGACTGGCTTCGGCGTCTTCATCGCCGCGCGTTTCGCCCTGGGCGTCGGCGAAGCACCCCTGTTTCCCGGCGGCGCGCGAGTGGTGCGTGATTGGTTCGGCATTCGTGAGCGGGGGTTCGCCACCGGTCTTTTGCAGTCCGCCTCGTCTCTTGGCAACTTCATCGCAGTCCCGTTACTCACCTTCCTCATGCTGAGTTTGAGCTGGCGCTGGATGTTCTTCATCGTCGGCGCGGCGGGGGTGTTGCTCGCCGTTGTTTGGTTCAGCATTCACCGCGACCCGGCAGAGGTTCGCCTAACTCCAGACGAGCATCGCTACCTGACAGAGGGCGACGCGAACACCACCTCGAGTCCCCCTTCCTTCGCCGAATGGAAGCAACTTTTCGCGCACCGAACCACTTGGGGCATGATCGCCGGCTTCTTCGGCACCATCTATACGCTTTGGCTGTATACCGGTTGGTTGCCGTATTACCTGGAGCACGAACGCCACATGAGCGTCGCGCGGGTGGGAATTGTCGCCGCGATTCCGTACTTCTTCGGCTGCGTGGGAGCGGTAGTGGGCGGTTGGCTTTGCGACTACCTTACCCGGCGCGGATGGGCGCCGATCGCGGGCCGGAAGCTGCTGGTCTCCTCGGCTCTGTGCGGCATTTCGCTCTGTACCGTCGGAACCGTATTGGCGCAATCTAACGCAATCGCCCTCGCCTTCATTTCGGTTTCGCTGTTCCTCATCTATATCGCCGCCAGCGCCGCATGGGCTACCGTCCCCATCGCCGCTCCCAGCCAATACACCGCTTCCTTGGGCTCCATTCAGAATTTTGGAGGCTACCTGGGCGGTGCGCTCGCCCCGACCGTAACGGGGGTGATCGTACAACGCACCGGCAGCTTCTCGCAAGCGCTGCTATTGAGCGCCGCACTCAGCCTTGTTTCGGCGGCGGCCTACCTGTTTCTGGTGCGCCAGCCCATCCAGGCGCACCCAGCTGACTAAGACAAGCGTACCCGAACA
>JANXXV010000340.1 GCA_025350445.1 Bryobacteraceae bacterium
CGACGACACCCGCAGGCCGAACGATGATGCAGATGGTTGGGGCATTCGCGGAGTTCGAGCGGGCCATGCTTAAAGAGCGGACCAAGGCCGGATTGGATGCCGCCCGCGAAGAGGGGCGCATCGGCGGACGCCGTCCGAAGCTATCCGATCAGCAGCAATCCGAAATTCGAAAGATGATAACCAAGGGCGACAAGACTGCCGCCGATGCAGCCCGGTTGTTCAAGGTTCACCCCGCGACGGTCTCGCGGCTACTGGCGCGGCTCAGTTCCAAGAGGGTCAGCCGTGCCAAATAGCGTGCAAAGGTTTACTCCAGATAATTTGCGAAGTGACAGAAAAGGTGTAGGATAATGATCAGAGGCCCAGCGAGGTTCTAACTCGCCAGGCCCGGTTAGCTTACCTCATCTTTCGGATGAGGACGGCCAACTCAATCGTACCGATGAGAATCAGTACAATTCTGATCTTGAGAGTGATCAATAGAACCACCCCTTTTGCTTCTTAATGTATGGAAGGCCCGGGTGTCAACCCCGGGCTTTTCCCTTTGAAGCTCTTGTGCTTCATTGAGATCACCCGCGAACCGCCGTTCCATACGAAGCAAAACTTGTTTCTTTGTTAGTAGTGAAGAATGGGTGAAGATATTCTTGCGGTGATTTGCTTAATTCACGGGCAGGTAGAGGCGGAAAATGCTTCCGTTCCCCGGCTCGCTCTCGATCGAAATCGTCCCGTTGTGCTCATCGACAATTTTCGACACAATGGCGAGCCCCATGCCTACGCCGTCCGATTTCGTGGTGAAGAAGGGATTGAATATATTTTCCAGATGCTCCTTTTTGATGCCGGAGCCGCGGTCGATCACTGAGATTTCAACCTGATTCTCAATCAGCCGGGTCTTGACCGTGACCGTGCCGCCGGGACTGGTCGCCTGGGCGGCATTGAGCAACAGGTTATAGATTACACGCTCCATCCACTCGCCATCGATCTCGATGGGCGGAATTTCGGGCGAATAGTTCCGGTATACGGTCACTTCATAGGGCGGGTTGTGCCGCGCCAGTTCCGTGATGGCTTCGTCGATCATCTCCGCCACATTGGTTTTCTCCAGCCGCAGGTGCATGGGACGCGCGAAATCGAGAAACCGCGTGATCAGGGAGTTGGTACGGTCCACTTCGGAGGCGATGAATCCGGCGAGTTCGCGAGTTACGCTATCCTTCTCACTGGTATTCTTGAGCAGCATTTCGGCCGATGCCCGCATGGTGCCCATGGGGTTACGGAGTTCGTGGGCCAAGCCGGCGGTGAGTTGCCCCAGGGCGGCCAGACGGTCGGAACGGCGTACCGCGGCCTCGGCCTCCTGTAAGCTCTTATTTGCCTCCGCCAGTTGTTCGGCGGCGGCCTGATAGCGGCGCGCTTCCACGCGGTTGGCCTCCGCCAGTTGGTGTGTCAGAAAGCCGACGACGGGCAGGAAAATGATCCTCAGGCTAATCTCACCGATGGCCTGCGGATCGAGTTCGGATTTGCCCCAGTCGATATATACGGGGAGTAAGAAAGAGAGATAAGAAAGTATCGCGAGGGCGGTGAATCCCGCTGTGGCGAGCAGGCCCAAAGTGGTGGCGGCGGAAACCACGGGCAGCAAAAGGATCAGATAGTAGGTACTGCTGATGCCGTTCGTCAACCCGATAGCGGCGTAGCAGACGGCGAATTTCAACAGGACGGAAAGCACAGTACCGCGCTTGCTGGCGAAGAGTTCCACGCGCGGTTCGACGACCTGGAATAACCCCAGGCCCACCAGCAGTCCGATGGTGAGCGGTGTGCGGTGCGGGCTGACAGCGGCCAGCGCGGAAAACAACAGCAGCCAAACGAAATCCTGCGGACGCACAAGGCGGATTGCCTGCGGATTGGACACAAGTGCTATCTTATCCGCGATTGTGTCAAAATAGATTTCTAGCCCCACATTCCATGAAGCATCCACGACAAGTCGATATGGACGAGCAAGCTGCGTCCACACAAGATAACTCCTTCGCAGACATCCTTTCGCAGTTCGAGCACACGCACCGGGGCGATTCCGGGCGTGGCGAACCGGTGCAAGGCACGGTAATCGCCGTGAATGCCGATTCGATATTCGTCAATATCGGCAGGAAAACCGAGGGTGTTATCCCCGCTGAGAAGCTGCGCGACGTCTCCGTAAAGCCCGGCGATCTGATCACCGTGAATATCGGACCGCGGAATGACGAAGGTTACTACGAGCTGTCGACAATCCGGGTGGAGCGGCCGCGGGACTGGAGCGGCTTGGAAGCTGCTTTCGCGGCTCAAAGCACCATCGGCGGAACCGTAACGGAAGTGGTGAAGGGCGGGCTTCGCGTGGACGTCGGTGTCCGGGCGTTTCTGCCGGCTTCGCGAAGCGGCGCCAAAGACGCGGCCGAGATGGAACGGTTGATCGGCCAGCCGATTCAGTGCCGCATCACTAAACTTGATACCGCCAACGAAGATGTGGTGGTGGACCGCCGGGTGATTCTGGAAGAGGAAGAGAAGAAGAATCGGGATTCCGCCTTCGAAGGTTTGCAGGAAGGCTCGGTGGTTCGCGGCACCGTCCGCAGCCTGATGGACTTTGGCGCGTTCGTCGATCTGGGCGGCGTGGATGGGTTGCTGCACGTCACCGACATGTCGTGGACGCGGATCGGCAAACCGGCCGATGTGCTGAAGCAGGGCGAATCGGTCGAAGTAAAAGTGTTGAAGATTAACCGCGACACGCGCAAGGTGTCTCTGGGGATGAAGCAGCTACTGCCGGACCCCTGGACGCTGGCCAGCGAGAAATACAAGGTAGGCGACCGCGTGACCGGAACCGTTTCGCGATTGCAGGATTTCGGCGCGTTCATCACGCTGGAACCGGGTATCGACGGCTTGGTTCATATCTCCGAAATGTCGTGGTCGAAGAAGATCCGCAAACCTTCCGATGTCGTGAAGGTGGGCGGGCAAGTGGAAGTGGTGGTTTTAGGCGTCAACATCGGCGAGCACCGTATTTCCCTCGGCCTGAAACAGGCGCTGGGCGATCCGTGGGAGCAAGTGGAACAGAAGTTCACCACGGGCAGTATGGTGGAAGGTCCGATCACCAGCATCACCGGCTTCGGCGCATTTGTCGACTTGGGCGATGGCCTCGAAGGGATGATCCACGTTGGCGACATCACCCGCGAGAAGCGGCTCGATCACCCGCGGGACATGCTGAAGACCGGCCAGTCTGTAAAGGCTACCGTGCTGGAACTCGATCGCGAGAAGCGCCGCATCCGGTTGGGCATGAAGCAACTGGAGCCGACCAGTGCCGACGAATACATCTCCGAGCATCAGCCGGGCGAAACTGTGACCGGCCGTGTAGTCGAGGTGAAGCAGGAGAAGGCCAAAGTGGAACTCGGTGAGGGCGTGTTCGCCATTTGCCGCATCCAGGTGGACGCTCCGGCTGAGCGGAAGTCTTCAGGGAGCGGCGGTTCGAACAAGGCCGATCTTTCATCCATGAGCGCGATGTTGAATGCCAAGTGGAAGCAGGGTGCGGTGGAATCGTCGTTGGCTGCTCCGCAACAGGCACCGGCCAAAGCTGGACAGGTCCGCACGTTCCGGATTGTCTCGATTGACGCCGGCCAGAAGAAAATCCAGCTCGAACTGGTGAACTAGTATAACTTTTCGGTAAAACATATTCGTATAATTTGTTTGGTGCCGGGCGCAATGGTCCGCGCGGCGGCGTGCGGGGATGTTGAATTTTCAGCATCCATGCGCGTTGTTCACCGGACAATATCTTCCTGCCAATCGCAACCCGAATTATCGGCGCGCCCGATCAACGCCGATGTACACGGATCGGCGAGAACGGGGGCCGCCGGGGTCTCTCGCCGGGAAGGATGTATTTCAGTGAAACGATCTACCAGTACCGGCTTACAGAAGCCAGCGGATCGTGGCTTGCCGGACCGCTCACGGGTCCACGAAAGAATCCGCTATCTGGAAAGGTGAGCCAAGAGCCGCCAAACAGCGAAGAGAAGCCAAGCTATGTGGAAATAGATCGGGCGGGGATGAGCTGGAGAGTGTTCGATGTGGACCGGTTGATCGGTCCCGGTCACCGCGCGCGAGCGATTTGAACGTTGGTTGGCAAGCCGAATCTGTCCGGTTTTGAAGAAGATATCCCAGCGTGAAGTATCACGCGTTTGGATCTACGGCGATAGTCTGGGGATTTCCTCGGAGCATTTGCTGGAGCGCACGATGGCGTATAAACCTAAAAACGGCAGTTGACTGGCGGCAATTCGGTCAACGTCTTGAGTATCAAGCCGATGCGAGAAAAACAGTTGTCACCAGATTGGTGAGGTGCGGAGCAATTGCTTTTCGTTACCGCTCGCTGACGCGCGCGGCTCGGTAACGTACTGATTTTACTGAACCGTGACCGTCAGGGAGCGGTAACGAAAAGCTGGGATTACGGCAAAATCACAAGGTGAACTGCCGTTTTTAGGATAAACCAGGGCGGCGATGGTTGCGCGCGACCGAAATCGTCAATCACCACAAATTGTCCGATTTTCATCAGAGCCAGAAGGAAGCGTTGCGGACGCTGTTCGCAGAGGTTCTGGAGTTGCCGGACGAGAAAGGGCTGAGGGGCTTAGATATGGTGATGGACGACGGCGCCAAGATGCGGGCGGTGGCCTGCAAACAGCCGTTCCGGCGGAAGCAGCTAATCGGCGAGCGGCTGGCGGCGGCCAAAGAGCTGGTCAAGGAAATGGATAAGCGATAGTAACAACTGGTAGCTACGTTATTTCCGGACCAAGCCCTAGTGTGCCGAATACTGTGGTTGGGGAGGGTTGAGTTTGATTTGGAGCGTCTTCTCCTCCTCGTCCACATCGAAGACCTGGCCGAACGTCTGGTGCCCTTTAGCAATCACTTGAATGCGAATCTTTCCCTGGGGGATAGCGGGAATCTTGGCGATCCCTTCCTGGTTCGTCCGCACTTCCCAGCGGGTCTGAATCTTCTTCCCAAGTTTGAGGACGGACCGGCCTTCGACAAATTGCACGATGACCGCGGCTCGGTCCACCGGTTTATCCGACAGCGAACGCACATCGATCTTCAGCTTCGTCATTGGCGCTGCCGCAAGGCTGGCAGGGACGGACAGCAGGACAGCAAGTACGGCAACAAGTCTCAACGGCATGATCCAATTATCCTATGCAATGTCCGGCAGAAGGAAGTTTTCCGGTTTGCCGGACGCCGCAGTCACCGCTTCCGCTGCCAGATAACCGCTGCGGACGGCGCCTTCCATGGTGGCGGGCCAACCGGACCGGGTCCAATCGCCTGCCAGAAAGACGTTCGGGAAGCGGGTACGGTTCCCTGGGCGCTGCGATTCCAGGCCCGGCGCGGCGGAGAACGTGGCGCGAACCTCTTTGATCACGTGTGCCTTCACCAGAGTGGCGCGGCTGACCTCCGGGAAGAATTCGGCGAGTTCCTTGATCGCCAGCTCGATGACGCCGGCGCGGCTCTTTTCGATGAGGCTGCGCGAGGCGCTGACCACCAATTGCAAGTACGTTCCACCGCTTTTATTGAACATCCACTGCACCGTGCGATCGAGAAGAACCGCGTGCGGCAGCGCAGTGATCGGGCGGTCGAACCAAAGGTGGATGCCGGTGATGGGGGAGTGTGCGAACTGCGGAGCGCCCAGATCCGGCGCCATGGCGGAAAGCTTTTCGAAGGGTAACGCGCTGACGTAGTAGTCAGCGGTGTGGAGTTCCCCGCGGATCACCACGCCGTCCGCGCTCAACCGTTCGACGCCTGATCGAAGATGAATGCGAACACCCGGGAACTGCTGCCAGGCATCCGAACTATAGAGGGCCCCCAGAGGCACGTTCGGGATTCCCATTTCGTACGAGGTGCTACTGGCGAGGAAGCCCAGCCAGAATACTTGAAATCCATGGATGGCCGACATCTTGTCCAGGTCTTCGTTGATGGCGCTGACCAGCACCTGCGCCCAGAAGCGCTCGATGGCGCGCTTCGACTGACCTTTTTCTATCAGCCATTGCATCATTGTGATCCGGTCCAGATCCGTGCGCGTGGTCCGTTCGCGTTGCAGCGCTAAAAGCGCACGTCCCAGCGAGAGCTTGTCGCCCAGACTCAGGCAGCGCATTTTGAGAAACGAACCGGCGAAATGGAAGGGGCGCGGGAGGGAACCTGCTTTCAAGATCGACACGCGGCCGCCCGGTTCGATGAAGAAGAATTCTTTGTGGAAGGTGATGTCGCCTGCTACATCGAGCCTCCGATAGAGGTCCAGAAGGTTGACGCAGCAGCGTAGCAGAACGTGCTGGCAGTTGTCGATGACTTCGGATTGATCGTTCGCCGGAGCTAACGGGAAAGAAGTAGCGCGGCCGCCGAGGAAGCCGCGGGATTCATACAGATCGACCTGATAACCGGCGCTTCCGAGTGCAGCCGCAGTGGCCAGACCAGCTAAGCCTCCGCCCGCTACGATGACCGAAGACATCCAGGCAGCGGGTCAGGACTTCGTAGGAACCAGGACGCGCTTGCGCAGTCCACCGCCGCCTCCACCGGAAATTTCGGTGGCGATCCAAAAACAGATGACTGCGAACAGCACGAGTATCATGTCAGAAGAGTCCATGGTCTAATTTCAATTATCGCCTAGAACGCCTGTTACTGCAAGCCCCAGGGTACTAGTGTGCTTCCCGGCTAATTCTTTACAACATGCTGCTGGGCGCAAAGTGGGGCAGACACTTTGTCTGCCCGCGACCCCTCGGCGAGCGCTCTTGCTCCCGTCGTCAACTCTTACGGGGGACAGGACACGAGTGAACTTCCCGCTTGTAGCCAATGGCCGCTATGACTCTACAATTGGCAGCCGGCGCTTTGGCCGATTCTCCGAAGCCCCCGGAATGCGCCCGGTCCGCCCTTCGCGATATCGAATCATTCCTGAACGCGGATGCAGGAAGTCATCAAGACTCTGGAACTGTTGAATCTGCTCGAATCTGATCTCGAAGCGCCTTGAGAGCAGTAGTCAGCACATCCACGCCCACCACGTTGATCAACTCAATCCCAAGCAGTTTCACCTTTACGCTGGAATCCATCTCGCGCTTGTCCAACGCTTCCAGCGCCCGCACAAGTTGCTGCTGGTCCTCCTGGGGGACATTCTGCATCAGTCCCAGGCAGTACAGAGCAAGAACCTGCTTGGCTTTATCGTAGTCGATTCCGTTCATCACCTTGCCGACGGCGTCCGAACGCGCAGCGCCACGCTTACGGTCCACTGCCCTGTCCGCCGCGGATAGAAATATCTGCAGAAAGCCGCTGGGCCCCACGCCTACGTCCCGGTCTCCGGCGCGGATCACAAACAGCGACGTGCGGAAGAATGCCATTGCGCTTACACCTGCCAGCAGGATTCGCGTGAGGCCTCCTTGCGCAAGCCAGCCGTTTGTTTCAATAAGCGCCAGTGCACCCACCGATGCGAGGCTGTTGATCGAAATATATAGGATGGCGGGCCAAGTTTTCAGCGCCGCATCCGGGGCGTCCCGGTACCGTGAGATCAGTTCGCTGGCCCCAACCACGCCGCCCAATACTGCCACCGACATCCAGTCCAGCCAGCCCGAATCCATGATGCTCCGATGAAAGACTAAGCCGGGCGCGTCAGCTTCGCGACCTTGGCGCCGGCATCGGTGATGCGCACGATTTCCTCGAGCGCGGGTCCATCGACTTCGATGTACCCTTCTTCCCGCAGGCTCTTCAGCGCCGTGCGATAACGCTCAGGTTCCATCTGGCTGACCTTCATCAGGTCGTCAATGGGTAGCGCCTGTGCCACCTGGCGCGCCAGTATCTCCAGCAGCGCTACAGGGCTAACCGGTCCGGCAACGTCAGCCGCCGAACTTCCACGCTGCGAATACTCGAGGTATGGCAAGAAGCTGCCCGGCTTAGACTTGAATTCCGACATATGGACCGCATTCATTATAGCTTTTGTCCCTTCGTGCTAGCGCGCGTGCGGCGGTGGCGCGCTGGACGGCGGCGTGGGTTTTCCGTCAATGGTGACCGGCTCCATCAACTCGATCCGCGTTCCGTCGGGGTCGTATAAATTCAACTGGCGTTTCCGGTTGATGCCGGTTCTGGGCTCCATCGGCCTGGCATATTGCGAACGGTACGGATTCATCTCCAGCGCGGCCGCGCTTGCGGCGACACTGGGGACTTCCAGGGCGATGTGATGCTGCGTGCCGCGTTTATCCGGCGCGGGTATTTCATCGTAAAGCATGAACTCGATATAGTCTTCGCCATCTGGAACCTTCAGGTTGATCCAGGAAAGTTGCGTGCCCTTGGAACTGCCGCGCCAAATTTCGGTGAAGCCCAGGATGTCGCGGTAAAACTTCATCGCCGGATCCACGGCTCCGACAATAATGCCGAGGTGCATCATCCGCGCCGACACGCGGTTGGGCCCGATGGCTTTTCCTTTATCGCGCATAGTCCAGCCGGCTGGTTCGTATTGCACAATTTCCACGGTGTGCCCATCGGGGTCTTTGACGTTGAAATTCGAATTGCCGATGCGGCCCTTGGGAACTTTGTCCGGCACCTTGATGCCCTTCGATCCCAGGTAGGCGCGCATGGCTTCGGCGTCGTCCGTTTCAATGGAGATGTGATTCAGGCGGTCCGTGCCGGCCTCGGTTTGAGGGAACAGTTCAATGTATTGGCGGTCGTTGATTTTGAGGAACGTCAGCGAAAGTGCGCCGTCCGGTTTGTTCAGCGAGAATACTTCGCCGTAGCCAAGGAAGTCCTTGTAGAACGCGCGGGATTTTTCGATGTCGCTCACGAAGAGTGCGATGTGCGCGACGCCGAGTATGCGCGGCCGCTTCAGTTCCTGGCTGAAGAGCAGTGTCGTGAAGAGCAGTGCGGTGAGTAGCTTCATTTCCAGTATCCTTGCAACAATCCCAGCGCGAGGGCGATGGCAGCGCCAGATACCGGAAATGCTATCAGACTCGACAGCAGCCGCGCGGCGATGGCAAACCGGTGAGGGCCGAAGCTGAGCGCCGCCTGTACGGCAACAATCGCCAGCACGACCGCCGCAAAGCCTTCGGCGCCAATGCTGCACCACGGGCAGTGGTGCATTTCATAGCTGTGAATGTTGCACTCATCCGCGGCGCCCGCCCAAAAAGAATGGCAACCGCAGCGATAGATCAGCGCGCAGAAGTTGATTACGAACACGCAGGTGATGGCGGCCGAAACCAGGAAAACAGCAGTTCTTTTTTTGTGCACGATCTATTCGCGGGCGAGTAGCGCTGCCCGCCGGACGCCGCCGTACAGCCGGACGGCGTTGCGCATCAGGCGCAACCCGCATTGATCGTCCAGGCTCAGCAGCGACTCGGGATGGAACTGCACCGCTTCAATGGGAAGGGTTCGATGGCGCACGCCCATGATGATGCCATCTTCTGTTTCCGCGGTGATCTCAAGGCAATCCGGCAAAGCATCCCGCTTGGCAAAAAGCGAATGGTAGCGACCCACCTGGAAGCGTTCGGGCAGGCCGGCAAACACGCCCTTTCCGTCATGATTCACAGTGGACGGTTTACCATGCATCGGATAGTCCAGAACGCCAAGCCCGCCGCCGAAAGCTTCGACGATTCCCTGCAGCCCGAGGCAAACGCCGAACACGGGGATCTCGCGCGCGGCTGCGTAGCGAACCACGCCGGGCACTCCAAAGTCTTCGGGCCGGCCCGGGCCGGGAGAAATGAGAATCAGGCTGGGGGCGATTTCATCGATCAGGTGCAGCGGAAAACCGGCGCGGTAGGTAACGACAGTGGCTCCGGCCTGGCGTGCGTAATTACCCAGAGTATGGATGAAGCAATCGTCGTTGTCGATCAGCAGCATGCGTGCGCCGGCGCCGGCTTTGGCCACGGTTGAAGCCATGGCAGGCACCGCTTTCGGCTTGGGATGAAAGGCTCGGAAGAACCCGGTGGCTTTGAGCCGCGTTTCACGCTCTTCCATTTCGGGGACCGAATCGTACAGCAGCGTCGCGCCAACCGGATACTCGGCCACGCCATCGCGCAAATGCACCGTGCGGATCAGAATGCCGGTGTTGATATCGCCATTGAGAGACAACATGCCAACCGCGCCGCCGTACCAGCCGCGCGCGTTTTTCTCCATGTTCTCAATCGCCTGCGCCGCGGCTTTCTTCGGCGCGCCAATCACGGTGACGGCCCACATGTGCGCAAGGAATGCGTCCAGCGAATCGAACTTATCCTGCAACGTTCCTTCCACGTGATCCACGGTGTGAAAGACGCCGGCGTACGATTCGATTAACCTGCGGCCGATCACTTGCACCGAGCCCGGTACGCAGACGCGCGACTTATCGTTGCGGTCCACATCGGTACACATGGTGAGTTCCGACTCTTCCTTCTTCGAGTTGAGCAGCTCGCGAATGTTGTCGGCGTCTTTCAGCGGATCGCCGGTGCGGATGGCAGTGCCCGAGATGGGGCAGGTTTCCACGCGCGAGCCTTCCACGCGGACGAACATTTCCGGAGAGGCGCCCACCAATTGCTCATCGCCGAGTTGCAGGAAGAATTCGTACGGGCTGGGGCTGGCCTGTTGCACGCGTTCGAACAGCTTCGCGATGCTGCCGGAATACGGCGCGGAGAAAGTCTGGCGCAGCACCACTTCGTAGTAGTCGCCGCGCTTCATGCCTTCGCGCACTTTCTCCACGTTGGCCATGTACTGTTCTTTGGTGTGATCGGAAACAATCTCGCCGGACGGAGCCTTGGGAACGCGCGGGATGGCAGCGCCTTCGCGAACAAGGCCGACGGTGGTGAGATCGCCGCGGGTGAAATTGTATTGAACGCGTTCGATTGTTTCCTTCTTGCGGTCCATCAGATAGATCTCATCGCAGAGGAACAGATGCAGGTCTTTGCGGTGGCCGCGCGGAAGCTTTAACTCGATGGGGTCGAACTGGAAGAGCAGATCGAATCCGAATGCGCCAACGAAGGCCAGTGAAGAATCCCGTCCGGTTTCGAAATCGCGGATGAGCGCGCGCAGGATGGAGAATACCGATGGCTGCTTGCTGCGGTCTTCTTCAGAGAAGATGCCGGATAGAGGCTTCAGCCGGCCGCGCAATGCGCCGTTTTCCAGTTCCAGATATTCCCAGTGCGGATGGTTCTGTAGAACCGGAAACAGAATCTGGTTGATGATTTCGCCGCGCTTGTTGAGCGGCCGAAATTCAACGTGGCGGCCATAGGCAACCACTTCGAGGGGCGGGCATATCGATCCGAAATCCCAGCGCGAATATCGCCCCGGAAATTCATAACCGGAGGAGAGGTAGATGCCTCTCTGCGTATCGAGTGCGTTCAGCAGTTTCTGCAATCCCCGTTGGTAGGGAATTTTGGATGTGCTGCGCGTAACCTCAATGCCGCTGCGAGTGAAGTACTTGAGTTGGCGCATGGGGAACCTGGAAGTCCCAAGATAACATGTTAGAGTCCAATTCATGAGAACGTTGTGGTTGTTTTCCATGACCGGCGCGCTGCTGGCGCAGTCCTTGACCGGAGTGGTGGACATCCATGTTCATAGCGACCCGGACAGCGTGCCGCGTTCGATAGATGCCATCGACATTGCGAAGTTGGCGAAGGCGCGGGGCATGCGCGCGCTGCTGCTGAAGAACCATTATGAACCGACCGCCTCATTGGCTTATCTGGTGCGCAAGGAGGTGCCCGGCATCGAGCTTTTCGGCGGGATTGCGCTGAACCGCACGGTGGGCGGAATCAATCCGGCCGCGGTGGAGCGCATGACGAAAGTGAAAGGCGGTTGGGGCCGCGTGGTGTGGATGCCCACCTTTGATGCCGAGAATCAGGTCCGTTTCTCAAAAGAAAATCGTCCGTTTGTTTCCGTTTCGCGAGGGGGCGCGCTGCTGCCGGAAGTGAAGGAAGTGATTGCGCTGATTGCGAAACATCAACTGACGCTGGCCACCGGACATTCCACTCCGGAAGAAGTGTTGATGCTTATCCGCGAGGCGCGCTCACAGGGGGTCCAACGAATTGTGGTTACCCACGCCATGCTGGCGCCGGTGCGGATGTCAGTGGCGCAGATGAGGGAAGCAGTGCAGCTGGGCGCAAAGTTGGAGTTTGTATACAACGCCTTGATTGGCCCCAACAAGATGTTCGATATTGGCCAATACGCGGAAGCGATCCGCCAGGTGGGCGTGGACGCATGCGTGCTTTCAAGCGATTTGGGGCAAGCGGGGAATCCGCTGCATCCGGATGGCCTGATGGCTTTCTTTGCCGGACTGCGAGGCCAGGGTTTTAGCGCGGCGGAAATCGAAACCATGTCGAAACGGAATCCGGCGAAATTGTTGGGCTTAGAATGAAGCGATAAGGTTAGTCAAAGTTTTGCATCCACCTGAGCCGGCCTCATTTTGGACGGCTATCGCCGATTCACTGAGAGGAAAACAGCACGACTACACCACCGGCAGCCTGGGCCGGGCGATTCTGTTGCTGTCGGTTCCGATGGTTCTGGAAATGGCCATGGAGTCGCTGTTCGGCTTAGTGGATGTCTTCTTCGTGGCGCATTTGGGATCGGATGCGACGGCCACCGTCGGCATCACCGAATCGATCTTCACGCTGGTGTTCGCCGCGGCCCTCGGCTTGGGGATGGCCACCACGGCGATGGTTGCGCGAAGGGTAGGCGAGAAGAATCGCGAAGCCGCGGCGGTGGCGGCGGTGCAATCCATCGCGCTTGGCGTTGTGATCTCGATCGTTGTGGGAATTTTGGGCGTGTTGAACGCGCCGCAACTGCTGCACTTGATGGGGGCGAACGCGGAGATCGTGCGCACCGGCAGCGTGTATACGCGCATCATGCTAGGGGGCTGCGGGACGGTGTTCATGCTGTTCCTGATCAACGCGATTTTCCGCGGCTCGGGCGATCCGGCCATCGCGATGCGCGTGCTCTGGATAGCGAATGCGATCAACATCGTGCTGGACCCGTGCCTGATTTTGGGGCTCGGTCCGTTCCCGCGGCTGGGCGTGACAGGCGCCGCGGTTTCCACCACCATTGGACGATCCATCGGCGTGATGCTGCAGCTCTGGTATCTGTTCAGCCCGCGTAACACGGTGACCATCCGGCGCAGTCAATTAGTTTTGGACGTGGATGTGATGAAGCGGTTGGTGCGCACCGGCGTCAACGGAATGTTTCAATACCTTGTGGCGACGGCAAGCTGGCTGGCGCTAGTGCGTCTGGTGGCCCGTTTCGGCGCCGATGCGCTGGCTGGGTACACCATCGCGATACGCATTATCATTTTCGCCATTCTTCCATCGTGGGGTATGAGCAATGCGGCCGCGACCCTGGTGGGGCAGAATCTTGGAGCGAAGCGGCCGGACCGCGCCGAGCAGGCGGTGTGGCGAACCGGGTTCTACAACATGGCGTTTCTTGGCTGCGTGGCAATCGTATCCATCACGTTTGCGCGGCCGATTGTTTCGCAGTTTTCCAACGAGCTCGCGGTGCAGACGGTGGCTGCGGATTGTTTGCGCTTCGTCAGCTATGGGTACGTCTTTTACGCATGGGGTATGGTGATGGTGCAGGCGTTCAATGGCGCGGGGGATACGGCGACGCCCACCTTAATCAACATCGGCTGTTACTGGCTTTGGCAAATTCCATTGGCGTATGTGCTTTCGGGTACCGCAATGGGGCCTCGCGGCATATTTCTGGCGATCGTAATTTCGGAATCGACGCTCGCCGTGGTGGGCCTGCTCGCATTCCGGCGCGGAGGATGGAAGAATCAGAAGGTATGAACAAACGAGTGGCGGTTACGTTTAACGAACCCGACAGAGTGGTCGCCTATGAAGCCGCGCTCACCGGCGTGGGGCTTGTACCTGTTCGCAATCCGGAATCGCTGGATGGGCTTGCCGGATTACTGTTAACCGGCGGCACCGATGTGAACCCGGCCCTTTATGGAGAGGCTCCGCATCCGGAGACGCAACCAGCCGACGATGGGCGCGACGCGTTGGAGATCCGCTTGTTGAAACAGGCGCTGCAAATCAATCTGCCCGTTTTGGCCATCTGCCGCGGACTTCAACTGTTCAATGTGGTGCACGGCGGCACGCTGATTCAGCATCTGGATAACCGCAATCATGAGAAGCGAACCGATCTGCCGGTGTCGGCCGATAACCACACGGCGACCGTGGAGCCGGAGACGAAACTGGCGGCGATTGTTGGCTCCGGCAAGATTGCGGTGAACTCCAGGCATCATCAGGCAATCGGGCAACTGGGGGAAGGCTTGCGCGTATCCGCCGTATCGGAAGACGATGTGATAGAAGCGGTGGAGCGGCCGGACAAAGCATTCGCGCTGGCGGTACAGTGGCATCCGGAAGACCGCTGCATGGTGGATGCACGGGATCGCCGGCTGTTTGAGAGTTTCGCCAGGGCTGTAGAACAACATCGGTAAATGGCCGTCCCGACCAAGATCCTGAACTCGAAGCAGTTTTTCTCCCGCCACGGAGTGCTTTCAAAATGGCATCCGAACTACGAGCACCGGCTCGGCCAGTTGCAGATGGCGGAGGCGGTGGAATCCGCACTGGCGGACAAGCAACATCTGATTGTGGAAGCGGGGACGGGGACAGGCAAGACGCTGGCGTACTTGATTCCGGCGATTCTTTCCGGCAAGCGGGTAATCATCTCTACGGGAACGAAGAATCTGCAGGAGCAGTTGTTCTACAAGGACATTCCATTCTTACAGAAGCACCTGCCGTCACCCATCGCGGTCTGTTACATGAAAGGGCGCGGTAACTTTGCGTGCCGGCAAAAAATCTACGACGCCGAGAAGACGCCGGTACTGAGCGGCATGGAAGAAGTGGCCGATTTCGAGATCATCCGGGAGTGGGAGAAGACCACGCTTACCGGCGATCGAGCTGAGATTAAGACCCTGCCCGAACAGAGTATGACGTGGGCCAAACTGGACGCGCGGCGCGATTTATGCGCTGGAGCGAAATGCCCGCAGTTCGACCGCTGCTTTCTTACGCTGATGCACCAGCGCGCGGTGGAAAGCAACATCATCATCGTGAACCATCACCTGTTCTTCGCCGACCTTGCGCTGCGCGAGGAAGATTTTGGTTCCATTATTCCCGAATACGCGGCGGTGATTTTCGATGAGGCGCATGAGATTGAAGATATCGCCGGCCAATACTTTGGTGTCTCGGTTAGCAGCCACCAGTTGCACGATTTAACGCGCGACGTGGCGGCGCTGGCGCGTGTAAAGAAGTTTGGCGGTGTGGAGCTTGACGAGATTTTGAACGTCGCCGGGCAGGCAGCGGACATGTTCTTCGTACTCTTCGGCATGTCTGAGGGCCGCACCGGCTTTCGCGAACATGAGGCTTTCCGCGAAAAGTACGAAGAGCAATATCACAACTTTCTGCGCGCCATTGAGTTGATCGGCCTGCAGTTGCAGTCGATCAAGAATGCCCCCGAAGAAGTGAATCCGCTGTACAGAAGGAGCCGCGAGTATTCCGAAAAGTTGCGTTTTTGGATGGAGATGGCCGAGAAATCTTTCGTGTACTGGATAGAGCGGCGCGGACGGGGGCTCTTTCTACAAGCCACTCCGATTGATGTTTCTTCGCATTTGCGACAGAAGCTATTTAGCACCGTGCACAGCGTGATTCTAACTTCCGCCACGCTGGCCGTGGCTGGAAAGTTCGAGTTCACAGAAACGCGGCTGGGATTGAAGAATGCGCGGACGCTGATTGTGGACGGACAGTTCGACTATCAGAAACAGGCGCTGCTGTACGTTCCACAGCATCTGCCGGACCCTCGCAGTCCGGTGTTCTTCAGGGCCGCGGCGGAGGAGATCGTCAAGATTCTGAACCACAGCCGCGGGCGCGCGTTTGTGCTGTTCACCAGCTATCAGCAAATGCGCATGGTTCACGATCTGGTATCCATGGAGATTGAATACCCAACGCTGCTGCAAGGCACCGGGCCGCGAAGCGCGCTGCTGGAAGAGTTCCGCGGCACTCCGAATTGCGTGCTGTTCGCGACGTCTTCTTTCTGGCAGGGCGTCGATGTGCAGGGGGAACAGTTAAGCTGCGTGATCATCGACAAGCTTCCGTTCGCGGTGCCAAGCGATCCGGTGGTGGAGGCGCGCGTGACCAGTATCCGCCAGGAAGGAGGCAATCCGTTTTACGACTACCAGATTCCACAGGCCGCGCTGGCTTTGAAGCAAGGTTTCGGCCGCCTGATTCGCAGCCGCTCAGACCGGGGCGTGCTGGTTATGCTCGATAATAGGATCACGAAGCAGCGTTACGGACAGGTGTTCTTCGATAGCCTTCCAGACTACGCTTTCACAACGGAGATAGAAGACGTGGAGAAATTTTTCGATGTATGAAGTGATTGTAGAGCAGACGTTCGCGGCCGCCCATGCCTTGCGGAACTATCACGGAAACTGCGAGAAAACGCACGGACACAATTTCCGGGTGGAGATTACGGTGGTTGGCAATGCGGTGGATCAAGCCGGGATGCTGGTGGACTTTCTGGACCTTAAGCGTCACATGGATACAGTGGTGATGCGTTTGGACCACACCTTTCTGAACGAGATTGAGCCGTTCACAACGGTAAGCCCTTCGGCGGAGAACATCGCGAAACATTTATATGAGGAGATGGGAAAGCTCACGCCAGTGGCTCGAGTGAGGGTTTGGGAAACGAACGAGATGAGCGCGGTTTACTATGAATAATCCCTACGCAAAGAATCTTGCGGCAATAGGCGATCGCGATCCGGTGAGTGTGCTGGAGACTACGGTGGATCGCTTGGCGGC
The DNA here is from genome assembly GCA_025350445.1 of Bryobacteraceae bacterium. The sequence goes on from JANXXV010000340.1 coordinate 16,749, forward strand.
GTTGACTGCGGGCTTGAGTGCGGAACAGCTTGCCGCGCCCATCGCGCCCGGAAAGTGGTCCATCCACGAAATCGTTGCGCACTTGGCGGATCTGGAACTGGTGACTTCCGCCCGCTGCCGCTGGATCTTATTTCAGGACAATCCAACGCTGATCGGTTACGATCAGGATCCGTGGATCGACGGCTGGCGGCGCGAACAGGAGCCGTTTCTGGAAACTCTTCAGCGGCTTCGGGTGTTGCGGCAAGCGCAGCTTCGTCTGTTCCGGAAATGTTCCGAAGCGGAGCTTGAGCGGACCGCGACTCATCAGGACCTGGGGCCGGTTACGCTGGGGCTTTTGCGTTCGCTGGTTGCCGGGCACGACTTGCATCACCTGCAGCAACTTGGACTAACCCATGGGCAAAGTAAATCGGCAAACGATTGATCTCTCCGGCTTTCCGAACCTGGTGGTGATCTACCTGGGCATGCGCGTGAACGCGCTGACGGGGTTGAAGACAGCGTTTCGATTGGGTCCGCAAATCGCGAGCAGTGCCGCATCCAAACCGGATGGTTTACTCCTTCATGAAGACATACTCTGGGGCTTGTTTCCGCCTCATGTCGGCATGCGGCAATACTGGCGCGATTTCGAATCGCTGGAAGTTTGGACGCGATCTGAACCGCACCGCACCTGGTGGACCAACTTTCTGCGGAATTCCGGAGGCACCGGATTCTGGCATGAGACCTATTCACGACAGGGCGTTTTTGAGGCGATCTACGACGACCTGCCGGTGCCCGTCGGGATGATGAAATTCGCGCCGGTCAAACAAGCACGTGGACCAATGTTCTCCGCACGCGACCGTGCCGGCATGAAGGGCGGCGCAGATTCGCCGGTGCCGGAACGCGATCTCTACGGTAGTTAAGTCAGGCGAGCGCCTTTTCAATCACGTTGCCGCGCACACCGGTCAAGCGCTGATTAAATCCCTGGTAGAAGTACGTCAGCTTCGTGTGGTCCAGCCCCATGATGCGAAGGATGGTCGCGTGCAAATCCGAAACATGCCACGGGTCTTCCACGGCCTTGAAGCCAAGCTCATCGGTTGAGCCAATCGCTTGCCCGCCCTTCACGCCGCCGCCGGCCAGCCACATGCTGAAGCCGTGCCAATCGTGATCGCGGCCGAATTTTCCGATACCTTCGCTGGTGGGCGTGCGGCCGAATTCCCCGCCCCACACCAGCAGCGTGTCGGCCCAAAGACCGGTACGTTTCAAATCGGCGATTAGCGCCCCAATCGGCTGATCGGTTTCCGCTGCGTGCAGTTTGTGATTCGAGATGCAGTCGTTGTGGCCGTCCCAGGTGTCCTCGATATGACCACCGCCGGAATAGAGTTGCACGAAGCGGACGCCGCGTTCCAGCAGCCGCCGGGTGGTGAGGCATTTGCGCCCGAAGTCGGCCGTCACCTTCCGATCCAGCCCGTACATTTCGCGAGTGGCCGTGCTTTCCAGTTCCAGATTCACCGTCTCCGCGGCGGTGGTTTGCATGTTGTAGGCGAGCTCGTAGGACTTGATGCGCGCGGCGAGTTCCGATTCATCCGGGTGCAAGGATTCGTGCTGGTGATTCAGCTTGGCGAGCAGATCAAGAGACGTCCGCTGCTGCTTCGAAGTAACGCCTTCGGGCGTGGTGAGATCAAGCACCGGCGCGCCCGTGCTGCGGAACAGCGTTCCCTGATAAGCGGCGGGCATGTAACCGGCCGTCCAGTTGCTGGCGCCGCTGATGGGGCCCCCGCGCGGATCGGTCATCACCACGAAGCTGGGAAGGTTCTCATTCATCGCGCCCAACCCGTAGCTGAGCCAGGTTCCCAGGCACGGCTTGCCGATCAGCACGCTGCCGGTATTCATCTGCAGGCAGCCGGAGGCGTGCGCGGCGGTGTCTGTATACATTGACCGGATCACGCAAAGATCGTCGGCGTGTTTCGCGGTGTGCGGAAACAGGCTGCTGATTTCCAGACCGCTCTGGCCGTGCTTGGTGAACTCAAACGGCGACTGCATCAGATTGCCGATGGCGCGTCCGTTCGATCCGACGACCGCATCGCCCTTGTACGGCGTGTTGTTGAATTTGGTGAGCGCGGGCTTGGGATCGAAGGTGTCCACCTGGCTGGGTGCGCCATTCATGAAGAGGAAGACGACGCGCTTCGCCTTGGCCGGGAACTGCGTGGTGGCGGCGTTGGCCGCGAAGAAGCCATCGCGTGAGAGCAGGTCAATCAGCGCCAGCGCGGGAAAGCCGGCGCCCACTTTCGATAGAAATTTACGGCGGTTCGTCATGTTAATCCGGATAGACAAATTCGTTGAGATTGAAAATCACGCGGCACATTTGCCGCACGGAAGACGTTTTCAGAAATTCGAGCATCGTATTCGTTTCGGCCTTTGTTGGAGGACGCGCCAGGGCCAGCCGGTAAGCTAGTTCGATCGTCTTGGCGGGATCGGAATTCCTGCCCAGGCGTTCCGCTAAATGATCGGCTTGCCGGTTCACAAAATCGCCGTTGAACAGAGTAAGTGCCTGCGTCGAGACCGAAGTATTCACGCGCTTGGCTGAGCTGCGCGACGTATCGCAGAAATCCAGAACCTCAAGCATCGGAACCACCATCGACCTTTTGATGAACGCGTAGATGGTCCGGCGCGACGCTTCTTCTTCCTCGGAATTGGTCCAGATTTTGTCAGGATCGCTGCTGCCTTCCAGCGCCGCTTTGGGAACAAACGGATACATGCTGGGTCCGTACATCTTGGTGTTGAGGCGGCCACTGACGGCGAGCATCGAATCGCGAATCGCCTCCACTTCCAAACGGGTGTACGGGAAGCGCCACAACAGCAGGTCGTCCGGGTCCCCGGCAGCATAAGTGGCGTTGCGCTGTTTGCTCATGCGGTACGTGTTACTGGCCATGATGAGCCGGTGCAGCTTCTTTATGGACCACCCATTCTCTATAAACCAATTCGCCAGATAGTCGAGAAGTTCCGGATGACTGGGCTTCTGGCCCATCACGCCGAAATCGCTGGGAGTGCGCACCAGGCCCTCGCCGAAGTGGAACTGCCAGATGCGGTTCACAATCACGCGCGCCACCACCGGATTGTCAGGGCTCACCAGCCAGCGCGCCAACCCTAACCTGGGCGTTTCAAACTCGGGCTGCTGCTTCACCAGAATGGCCGGGACAGCGGGCTGCACCTCCGGTCCGGGGTTCAAGGCGCTACCGCGAATCAGTAAATTGGTTTTGGGAAATGGCTTCGTTTCGTAGAGGTAGTAAGCTAGCGGCACGGCGGGCACCGCCGCGCGCAGAGTCTTCATCTCGCTCTCAAGATCCCGCACATCGTCCTTCGCTTTTTTCGCGGCAGCGATGCGCCCCTCCAGCGCGTCCACTTTGGCTCTATGTTCCAGATAGACTGCGTTGTCCGCCGCGGAGCCCACGGGCAGGTCCAGTTCGGTGCGGCCGTTTCGCGGACGCTCCAGGCCGTTAAACACAGCTACCATGCTGTAGTAATCCTTCGCGGTCAGCGGCTCAAACTTGTGATTGTGGCAGCGCGCGCAGCCCAGTGTCAGGCCCAGGTAGACCTGCGATGTTGTGCTTACAATGTCATCGAGCTGATCGAAGCGGTCGGTCTTCGGATCGGAAGGCTCGTCGTCCCAGGGGCCAAGCCGGTTGTAGCCGGTGGCGATGATGGTTTCCGGCGAAGCATCACGAAGCTGATCGCCCGCGAGTTGCTCCAGCGTGAACCGGTTGAATGGTTTGTCATCATTGAACGCGTGGATCACATAGTCGCGATAGCGCCAGGCCGACGGCTTGGTGGCGTCGCGTTCATAACCGTTCGTCTCGGCGAAGCGAACAAGGTCCAGCCAGTGCCGCGCCCAACGTTCGCCGTAGGTGGGCCGGGCGAGAAGTTCCTCCACCAGACGGTTCAAATCCTGACTCTTCAGAAACGCCTCTTGCTCGGCAAGCGTTGGCGGAAGGCCAGTGAGATCGAGATACGTACGCCGCATCAGCTGCCGTGGACTTGCCTCCGCGGCCGGCTTCCAACCGCGGGCTTCCAGCTTCGCCAGCACGAACGCATCAATCGGATTACGCACCCAAACGAGATTCTTCACCATTGGCGGCATCACTCTGCCGCGTGGCTGAAAGGCCCAGTGGTCGCGTCCTGATTTCTTCGCGGGCTCCGCCGCGGCGGTTGATTCGTCCGGCCATGCGGCGCCCTTGTCGATCCACGCAGCAATGATCGCGATCTGTTCCGTGGAAAGCCGGTCACCGGCCGGCGGCATCACGGTTTTCGCATTCGCGCCTGAAATGTACTTCACCAGCAAGCTGTCTTTGCTGTTGCCCGGAACTATCGCGGGCACGCCGGAACCGCCGCCGCGAAGCGCGTCCGCTTTTTGATCCAGGCGGAACCCGCTCATGTGCATCTTGCCGCCGTGGCACCCATAGCACCGCTTAGCGAAGATGGGCTGCACCTCGCGAGCGTAGTCCTGCGCGGCGAGCGTCGCGGCGAATAGCAGTAATCCGGCTGTCAGTTTCACGTTGCAGCCATTTTATACTTCCTATCAGTCAAAATGGCTTAGTGCTCGAATTAGACGAATTGGCAACTCCGGCGTACATCGCGGAAAGTCTTGGAATTGACGCCGCATCCATCACTGCTTCTTCCCTTGGAGGCGGCATCAGCAATCACGTAGTTCTGGTGGAAACGCCGGAACTGCGCTTCGTGCTGAAGCAGTCTTTGCCGAAGCTGCGTGTCGAAGAAGACTGGTATTCCGACCGCGAACGTATTTTCCGCGAGTCCGGTTCGCTCTCAAAGTTGACCCCGCTTCTGCCGGATGGATGGCTGCCCAAAGTGCTGTTCGAAGATCGCCGTAACTTTGCTTATGCGATGACGGCCGCGCCCGCCAGCGCCGTAACGTGGAAGGATCAATTAATGGCGGGCGTAGCCGATCCGGCGATTGCTGAAAAGGTCGCGCTCATCCAAGCGGCAATCATGCAAGTGAGCTGGCATTCGCAAGAATGGGCTGCGGAGTTCGGGGACTTGACGGCATTCCATCAGCTTCGTCTGAATCCGTATTACGAAGTTACGGCTACGCGGCACCCGGATCTCGCGGGCAAATTCAGAAGCGCGATTGATCGATGCACCAGGCAGGCGGTTTGTCTGGTGCACGGCGACTGGAGCCCGAAGAACATGATGGTGGATTCCGGCTCCGTAACGGCCATCGATTTTGAAGTGATCCATTTTGGCGATCCGTCGTTCGATTCGGCGTTTCTGTTGAATCACCTGGTGCTGAAGGCATTTCATCGGCCCGCCGATACAGTGCGATATCAACAGGCTGCGGAGGCTTACTGGAATGCGCTGTTGCAGTCCGTCCCGCAGGCTGCGGCAATTCTGAAATCGGGCACGTTCGAACAGCTCCCGTTGTTGCTGCTGGCGCGAATCGACGGGAAGTCTCCGGCGGAGTACATTCAAGATCCCGCGACGAAGCAGAGTATCCGGCAGTTTGCGCGGAGCCTTCTGGATGAGCCCGCGACGAGGCCCAGTGAGGTTTTCGAACGTCTTTCGAAGCTGCGGCATAGGTAAAACAATCCGCGGGTGACTTGTCTAGCGCCTCACAGAGAGGATTGCTACACCCCATGCCCGGTGAAGCGCGCAACTTCGCCGATCGGGACCATAAAGCCGAACGAGGAAGAAGCACCGGCACCCAACGTGAAGCCTGTCTCCACGAAAGTCTGAACACCGCTCGGAAGACCGGCAATAAAGAAAACTTGCAAGATGTTACGAGTGGAAGGCCCACCGCCAAGCGAGGTCCAATGGGCGGGACCGGCAAAGATTCCAACCGGGACGGGTTTGATGGTCGCAAAATCGGTGAATGGCCCCGAGAACGTTCCGACGACTGGCACCTTGGGAAGCCCGAAGCCGGCTCCAACGCCTGCATAGCGATATTTGAGGCCGAGGTTATTCTTGATGTCCCAGATGCGGAAAAAGAGCACGTCTCCGGCAACGCCCGCACCGGCATTCAAGCCTCCGATAAACCTGATGCGGAAATTGCTGCTCACGGGCGAAGGGGCTGGGCCGGGTGGAATTGGTATATCAGGAGGAAAAAACGGCCCGTCGTTGGGACCCAAAGGCCCAATCTGGCGAGCTGTTCGGTTGAGACGGGCAAGCGTCATCCCGCCGGGATCGACGTGTCCGTCCACCGAGAGACGAGGAGTGTGGCCCAGGGTATTCTGCACCTGTTGAAATTTCAAGATGGCTTGGTAGAGTTCCAACGGCGAGGCATGCGCCCGCAGCGGGTTGTTGCTCCTGCCACCTTCCGCAGCGCCGGACAGGTTCAGAAGTTTAGTAATAGTGGCTACGTCGGCGGGCAGGTTGTAACAATTCTTCTTGCCGTTATCGTGCATGCCAACGGAAGCTTGGATGGTATCGTCAGGCATAATTTTTCCCTTCGACGGCACTGGAATCGCCAAACCGCGTGTCAAAGTGCGGCGGCATAAGAATTCACCTCGCGCAGGTAAAATTCGTAGTCTCGAACTCAGAGGGTGGGTGCTCTCCGGAATTGGAGGGCAACGCTCTTTGTTGGTTACGAGTTTCACATTGCACGTGGCGACTGTACCGCATTGGCCCGCCGCGTTCCTAGAAGCTACCCTCTGAGGGATCAACGGCGAAGCTGACGGACACGGAAACTCAACCGTCCTCCATCAAATGCCGGGGTAGGGTAAATATGCGGACGAGCACAACGGGTACCCAAAGCCGTTCCTTGCGGCGGGAAAGGGTCATGACATCCGCGCCGGGATCATGCGCGTTCACACCGCCCTTCGTAACGGCTATTGTGGACGAAGCATTACACTAGTGTCTGGAGCAATCAATATGGCTATTGCGACGTTTGGCGCAGGTTGTTTTTGGGGTGTGGAAGCTGCATTCCGTCAGTTGGCAGGCGTTATCAGTACTGCTGTTGGCTACCTCGGCGGTTCCCTGAAGAACCCCACCTACAAAGATGTTTGCGCGGGTGACACGGGTCACGCCGAAGTGGTTCAGGTGGAGTATGACCCGGCGAAGGTGTCCTTCGACGATCTTCTCAACGTTTTCTGGACCAATCACGATCCGACAACGCTGAATCGTCAGGGGCCGGATGTGGGCGCCCAGTACCGCTCGGCCATCTTCTTCCACACTCCGGAACAGGACGCGGCCGCGCGGGCATCGAAGGACAGTCTGCAGGCGTCGGGCAAAATCCGCAGACCCATCGTGACGGAGATCACACCGGCTTCCGAGTTTTACCGCGCCGAAGAATACCACCAGCAGTATCTGGAAAAGCGCGGCCTGTCGCACTGTCATATTGGTTAGGGCTTGCTGAAGCGAGCTACGTATCAAGCCCCACCTAATTGTTGACAATGCAAACGTGGCTCAAAGCAAAGCTAGTATTACAAGTTGTCTGAAGGCTCTCACGGTGCGAAGATCTGTTCGCTTGGGGCAATGTTGCCCGGTGGGGCGGACGCCCTCGCCGGCGCGGGTCCCCCTGGACCCGAAGTCCATGGATACAAGGCTGTCCTGAACGTTGACCCGGCACAACCGTGATCCGCGAAAGATCGGCCTGATCGGCACTGACCTTAGGATCTCCTTATTCACGATTCCGAATGGCAACCCGGCTGCCACCGGCCCGGTCTGTCGGCATCTCGAATAGGTGTCCGAGCTCGGGCTGCAAGTGAATTCTACGCCGGGACCACAATAGCCAATCCCTCGATTCGACCAAAACCTTGTCCCTGCTCACCAGCGTTGCGTCCAAGGCAAGTGCCGTAGCCGCAACCCAGAGATCATTTTCATCCAATGCCAGTCCTCGGCTATGACGAGTGAGTTTGATCGCTGCGTAGAAATCCCCCGCTATTTCCGGGATGGGCTCGCAATGGAAAGCGTTCAGAAGTTGGTTTCCCGCCTGCTCCAATTCAGACCGCCGCCTGCCTACGGGAAGGCGGGAACTTCCAAAGAGAATCTCGCCGCGAACAATCGGGCAGGTGACGATACGGTCTCCTTCGTTCAATCCGAACATCCACTTCTCAACTCGCGGATCCGCCCTCATTAGTTCGCTGATGGCGTTCGTATCCAGCAGGCATGTCACGGCTCCGTTTACCTGTCAAACGGCCCGTGGCCGCGCACAGGGAGTCGTGCTGCGGCAATGGCGGCGTCCAGGTCATCCACTGCTGCGGGACTCGGGTGAGGTAGTGCCTGAATGGTTCGAAGCACGGATTGAGGGGATGTCGCCCGATCGAGGAGAGATCGCAAACGTTCCAGCGCCAGTTGTTCCACGCTCTTCTGTTGTGCCGCCGCAACCCGCTCCAAACTACGTGCAAGATCATCTGGAATTTGGGTCGTCATTTCTCCTATTGTCTCAAGACCCCGCCGCTGTTACATCTGCTCTCAACATTGGTCCCAGGATTGGCCACCGCACAGTCCTCGGCGCTCGATAAAAGAACCACCCGAAAAAAGCATAATATCCTCCCCGCCCCTCGGTTCCAAACATGGGCCGCTTAACGATCACAAAAAAATTCAAACTATCTTCCCCACGCCAACAACAACTTAACCTAAAATTCTCCTCACCGCCGTAAGCCTCGCCGCTACTCTCAACGCAGGAGTAACGTGAAAATGTCTTCAAGACAGCTACGGAAACAAGCGCGCCTGAATGGCGCAAAAGCAGCCGGGACGAAGTCG
>JANXXV010000342.1 GCA_025350445.1 Bryobacteraceae bacterium
GATTCGCGCATACCCGGCACAGCGAGAAGGTAAAGGGTTTCCTGAATGGAGTTCCAATCTTCTTCCCCAATAAGCACGGCATTGGCTCGCGGACCAGTGATAAGCACAGGCTCATGCGCATTGGCTGTGTCGTCAAGAAGGCGATAGAGCTTTTCCCGTGCATCACTGGCGTTCATACTCTGCATATTCAAAGCGTACGTCTTTTCGTACGTCTTGGCAATACAGCTCACCGGCTTCTGCAAGTGTTCTTGACTCAAGGTCACCTTCTCCTTCTGTAAACCACAGAGTTGATAATCGGCGGCTTTCGGCATAAAGGCTTGGCGGAGCTGTGCCGGACTGGTCAAAGCCGCCATATCGGTGCGGACTATGCCCGCAAGTGCATTCTGATTCTAGAATTACTAGACAAGGCAACGCTGCCGGAATACATGAACGTCCTTGGATTGAGATTTCATGGCCTGCAAGGCAAGCGACAGCGCCGGGCAGTACGCGTCAGCGCCGATTACCGCATCGCATTCCGTTGGTCACGCTATGACGAAAGCACCAGCATCTTCGGGTCTCCAATCTTCATTGCAAAGGCGAACTTCAGGGCTTTAGGAGCCTGCGACGCGCGCCCCTGTTTTTTCATGTTCTCCAAAGACGGTTTCATATATACTTGCGTAGTCTGGAAGGCCAAAATTGAGATTCCGTCCAAACTGGGAATCCCATTTTCAGAGAACCGCCGGGCACAAAGGAGATCGAACCATTATGTTGAGAAAGACGTTTTTCGGCGCGCTGATCGGCGTGCTCTCTATTGGGGTGGTGGCGGCCCAGCAATCGCCGCTGTTGCAGGTTGCGCGCGTCCTGGTAAAACCAGACCGGGTGGAGGAGTACATCGACATCGTGAAGCAGCTCGGCGAGATGGCGCAGAAAGCGAACTCGCCAACGGGTGTGACGGCTTACCGCGGAGTCGCGGGGAATCCCTTTGAATTAGTCTTTATTTCGACGGCAGGCCGCTATGGCGAATTCGACGAAACGGCGGCGTGGATCAAGTCAATGCCGATGGACACGCGCACCCGGGGAACTCAACTGCTTGCCCGCAGAAACCAGTGCGTGGAAAGCGTCCGCGTCACGTATGAGCGGGCGCTGGCGGACCTGTCCATCGGAGAGGCCGCCGCTACACCGCCGAAGATGATCCGGATGACTCGTGTGCACGTTCGTCCGGGGATGGCCGACAGCTTTCTTGCCCTGATGAAGGCGGAACTGGTTCCGGCGTATAAGAAAGGCAATGTGGCCCGGTTCCGCGTCCGGCGAGTGGAGTTCGGCGGATCCCGTAACGACATCACCTTGTCCGCGGGCATCGACAAGATGGGCGACCTGGACCAGGATCTGCTGCAGAAAGTGATGGGGCCGGACGCGGCGAAAAAGTATCTGGAGAGGGCGGCGCAGATGGTGTCGAATTCCGAATACCTGGTGTTCCGCCGCGTCGCGGACTTGAGCTACGCAGGCAAGCAGTAGCGGCAAAATAGGAACATCTAATCTGTCCCCGATTTTGACGAATGTGGGGCAATCCGGCCGCTCCCATCGCTCGGATGGCTCGCGCGGGGGGAACCCCAAGAGGCTCTGGTGCAAATTGTGAGTTGCGGCAAATTCGGCATTCAATGTCGGCCGGAATCCCCAAATTCCGGGACCAGCAATCCAATTCCTTCGAAAACCCAAGCGCAACCCACTCAAATGGCAGGGCTCCCCAGCACGGCGGGCGCCCACGCCCGCGTCCGGCCCCCAGGTCGGACCTGCCGGGCTTCGGTCCCCATTTTCATCCTCCAGGCGACAATCCGTTGTGCCACGCCTAAACCTTACTCAGCAGCGCCCGGACCACATTCCCAAACGGGCATGAAAACACCAGACGGGTGACAGCCTTCTGTTCACTCCCGACATCGGCGGAATACTCCTCCACGACGCCGTTTTCATCCACCGTTGTGGCCCCGGCCATGGGCAGTGAACGTTAAAGTTTCCATCACCGGCGCGGCCACGCCGTTCTCCTGATCCCCCAGCTTTTTTCCGCCGCCCCGCCGACGAAAGCTTTTACGATCACAACTTTTTCCAGAAATCGACAGAACTAATCCAACAACTTACAGCCAATCCTAAATCCGCCCGTCAAACCTCCCAGCTATTCTCAACGCGGAGGTAGCAAAGATGTCTTCACATCAATCCACTGAGCAGGCGCGCCGCAACGGAGCACTTGCCGCCGGGACGAAGTCC
>JANXXV010000349.1 GCA_025350445.1 Bryobacteraceae bacterium
GGCGGGTGCGTCGTTGATGCCGTCGCCAGCCATCGCGACATGCTTACCTTCCGCGCGGAGCTTCTTCACCTGATCCACTTTTCCGGCGGGTTCAATCTGCGCTTCCACTCCGTCAAGCCCCAGTTGGCCGGCCACTGCGGCGGCGGTACGGCGGTTGTCGCCGGTCAGCATCACGATCTTCAACCCAAGGGCGTGGAGATCGCGGATCGCTTCGGCGGTGGTGGATTTAATCGGATCGGCGACCGCGAGAATTCCGCTTGGAATGCCATTGATGGCGACAAACATCGCGGTCTTGCCTTCTTCTTGAAGCTTACTAGCCGACGCCTCAAGCGCCTCCAATCCAGTGATCTTTTCATTTCGCAGAAAATCCGGTTTACCTATCATCACTGTATGGCCGGAGAACATACCAACCACACCGCCCGCGGTAACCGAACGAAAATCTTTCACCGCTTCAAGCGCGATCCCTTGCTCCTTGGCGCCCTGCACAATCGCGGCGGCAAGCGGGTGCTCGCTGTTCTGCTCCAGTGATGCGGCCAGACGCAGAAACTCCTTTGGATCAAACCCGGCGGTAGGCAGGATATCCACGAGTTTGGGTTTACCCTCGGTTAGGGTACCCGTCTTGTCCACAACAAGCGTGGTTACTTTCTCCAGCCGTTCAAACGCTTCGGCATTCTTCACCAGCACACCTTCCTGCGCTCCACGCCCCACGCCAACCATAATGGACATGGGCGTCGCAAGGCCAAGCGCACAAGGACAAGCAATGATTAGAACTGCGACTGCATTAACAATTGCGTGCGCAAGCTTTGGCTCCGGCCCAAGCCACATCCACATCACGAAGGTGAGCACCGAAACAGCCAGCACCACCGGCACGAAGATGCCCGCCACTTTGTCGGCAAGACCTTGAATCGGTGCGCGGCTACGCTGTGCTTCGGCAACCATATTCACGATCTGCCCCAACAACGTGTCGCTGCCAACCCGCTCGGCGCGCATAACGAAACTGCCGGCGCCGTTGACCGTGCCGCCCGTCACTTTGTCGCCGGTAGCCTTTTCCACCGGGAGCGATTCACCGGTGATCATCGACTCTTCCACGCTGGAGTGACCTTCCACCAGAACGCCATCAACGGGCACCCTGTCCCCTGGAACCACACGCAGCCAGTCGCCAACCTTCACCTGGTCCAATGGGACTTCGTGATCGCCCCCTGGTGCAATCTGTCGTGCCGTAGGCGGCGCAAGGTTCAGCAATGCCTTGATAGCGCTGCCGGTGCGGCTGCGGGCACGAAGCTCCAGCACTTGGCCAAGCAGCACCAGCACAACGATTACCGCCGCGGCCTCAAAGTAGATGGCCACCTTGCCGTCGTGTTGCATCGTGTGAGGAAAAAGGCCGGGCATCGACATCGCAATTGCGCTAAAGCCAAATGCCGCCCCAATGCCGATGGCGATCAGTGTGAACATGTTCAAGTGGCGCGTGACGATGGATCGCCAGCCACGCTCGAAAAACGGCCAGCCCGCCCACCAGACTACGGGTGTAGCCAGCGCGAATTGCACCCAGCGCGAGGCGTCGCCATCCACCCAGGGCTGCGCTGCCAACGCCGGGATCAAGTGGCCCATCGCTAGAATAAACACCGGCACCGTAAGCGCGGCGCCAACCCGGAAGCGCAAAGTCATGTCACGCAACTCGGCGTTGTCTTCTTCGTGCGTGCCCGCTGTCGCCGTCTTCAACTCCAGCGTCATGCCACACTTGGGGCAGTTGCCGGGGTGGTCCTGTTGCACCTCCGGGTGCATCGGGCACGTGTAGATGGGCCCGGCTGCAGAGGATTCGCCCTTTGACGCTTGGCCCTTGCGGGTAGGGTCAACGGCACTATCGGCGTCATTTGATTGGTGTAGCGGCGTCCCGACCATAGGCCAAACCTCCATGCGTAAGGATGAGAAAGAACCGGCCGATTGCGGGCGTTCAGTGCCAGCCAATCAGCCTGACGCTGCCTCCGTCATGATCTTAACGATTGTGTCCTCAACTTCCCGCGCCACCCCTTCAAGCTGCGGCACGTTGAACATACCCAGAAGAACGGTTGGCTTCAAAGTAGCCAGAACGGTCTTACCGCCTTCTTCGTAAATGGAGATCCTGCATGGCAGTGCAGTAGAGAGGCTCATGTTTTTTTCGAGAACCGTCTTCGCTTGTTGTGGTTGACAGACCTCGAAGATCAGACATTCGCGCGCGAACTCTACACCTTTCTTCGCCATGGTTTCCTTGAGGTTGTGAACCTGCATGACGCCAAAGTGATTGGCCTCGACGGCAGTCTGCAAGGCAGCCGCCGCTTCGTTCACGGGTTCTTCCGTCGATATTTTGAAGAGCACGGGTCTCCTTTCATACTCAGATACCACTTCACTTAACAGGCAGGCCCTCAACGCACAATTATTTGGTGGAGAGTTTGTTAATCACGACGACCAGCAGGACCACTACCAGTAGGCCAATCACCGTCCAGAGCCACATCCCTCCGCCCATCCCGCCGCCGCCCATCCATCCATCGTGGTTCATAATAAAACTCCCTTTGATTGCGCTACGCCAGCCCGCTCGTATTCAATCCGGACCTTAGTTGTGATCGTGGGCACCCGCCGGTTTATCGTCCATGCCCTTCATCATCGGGCACTGCGACATAGATTCCTTGCCCATTTGCATATGCTGCATCATGTGCTGCATCATCTCCTCTTCCATCTTCGCCTTGCGCGCATCCATGGTCATCCGTTGCTCTACCATATGCGTGACTACGGCTGCCAGCAGGTCTGTCTTCTGGTCCACCGGCGCGGCGTTCATCTTGGCGAGCTGATCGGTGAGTTGAGCGTCTTGAGCAGCGCTGTCTTCCTTCATGCTCTGCTTCTTCCCCTTCATTTCCTGGCACTGCTTCATCATTTTGCTTTCCCCCTTCGTGCTTTGAGCCTCCACCGGGGATACCCAAAATGGCAGCAGTAGTGCGATTGTAATTGCACTCGTTTTTGTGATCTGAAAGAGACGCATACCCTTCACTGAGCATGTGGAGGCCCAAACAGCAAGTTGAAGCAAACAATCGGCACGCCAGGCACGAGTGAAAAGAACATCTGCTGAATTGGTCAAAACTTCCTGGGTAGCAGTAGATTCGCCGCCTTCGTTGAGCGACCGTTGGCCCGATAGACCTGTGCAAGTTCGCCGCGAACTTTGGCGGTGAATGAATGGCCCGGCCCCAGGGAACGCTCAAGCACCCGCAGCGCGCGTTGGTAAAGCACAATCGCCCCGCCGTCGCGCCCGCGTTCATGGAAGAAATCCGCCAGGTTCGTCAGCTCCCTGGCGAAATCCGGATGCTCCGCACCGAGCCGTTTTTCCAGAATCTGCAACCACCGCCGGTAGAACGGTTCCGCCTCGGCATACTTCTTTTGAAAACGCAGAGCCTGCGCCAGATTGTTCAATCCCACGGCGACGTTTGGATGTTCCAGCCCCAGCGAAGCCTCCCACAGGGAGATCGCGCGCCGCGCCAACGCTTCCGCCTGCTCGGAGCGGCCTTGCGAAATGTGTGCCTGCGCCATGTCATTCAGCACGCCCGCCTGCCGCGGGTGCTGCGCGCCCGGCGTAGATTCCGTCAGCTTGGCCGCCCGGCCAAACAGTTCCAGCGCCCTGTCCGGTTGGCCCAGCTCGGCATACGTGGAGCCGCGGGTCACAAGCCTGTCCACCAGATCAGGGCTACGCGCCGCGGTGAGTGCGACCGGCTTACGGGCAAGCGAAAGGGCATCGTCTAGCCGCCCCTGCGCACGATAAAGTTGAGCCAGATTGTTCAGAACGGTAGCGGATTGAATGGAATCCTTCCCGAACAGGCTCGTTTGGATTTGAAGCGCCTGCAGATACTGCGCCTCCGATTCGGCGTACTTACCCATCGCCCGATGGAGAGCCCCCAGGTTGTTGAGGCCCACGGCCAGGCCGGCGCTGCCCTGCTCCCGCCAGATGGCGATCGCCTTCGAGTACGATGCTTCGGCTTCCCGAAAGCGGCCGGCTTCGAACAGCTTGACGCCACGGATGTTCAGCGTCTCAGCCTCCTGAGCCGCGGCCCGAAACGCAAACGCGGAGAGCAACAGAACTACTGACAAATGTTTCACACGTGTTCTCCTTTCATAAACAGAATGAAGGGAAAACTCGCCCAAAAAGAGTAGGCAGACGTTAGCTTACGATAGGTTCCTTACGGTAAGGCGTCACGCGCCGGTGAAGATCAGATCCACGCGCCGGCTGACTTCGGTGAGGTACGGCAGATCGCCGCCGGGCAGCTCCACCGTGGCGCTGCCGCGGTAACCAACTTCACTCAAAGCGTTGTAGATTTCCTTCCAGTT
>JANXXV010000400.1 GCA_025350445.1 Bryobacteraceae bacterium
CAGTTGTCACCAGATTGGTGAGGTGCGGAGCAGTTGCTTTTCGTTACCGCTCGCTGACGCGCGCGGCTCGGTAACGTACTGATTTTACTGAACCGTGACCGTCAGGGAGCGGTAACGAAAAGCTGGGATTACGGCAAAATCACAAGGTGAACTGCCGTTTTTAGGTTGAAGCAAACCATCGCCTCTTCCTCGCTTGCCGCAATCCGCCGCGGGTGATCACCCTCGATTCCATCGCGGGCATTCAACTCGACCGGCGCGACACCGTCGGCGGCGTCAACGGGATCTACTACGATGCCGCGCGAAAGCGCCTTTATGCCAGTGGCGGCGACGGCCGGATCGATGTGATCCGGCAAGTGGACGCGGACACCTCCGAGCCGCTCGCGCGGGTGAACACCGGCGCCGGCGTGCGGACTTCTCTCTACGTACCTGAATGGAACACGTTCCTCGTGGCCATTCCCCGCCGGGGCGGGCAGCCGGCGGAAATTCGCGTGTTCGAGGCGGCCAATTGAGCCTTGTAGCGTCCAAACCCGGCTTAAGTTAACTTAAGGAAGACTCTGGAGGGCACCATGTGGAAGAAAATTGTTGGGTATAGCCTGCTCGCGGTAGTATCGGTCGCTGCCGCGGGTTTCGCGTATATGTATTTCCGGAGCCCGGCCAGTGCGCCGCCTTCAAATATCAAGGTGGACGCCTCACCAGCGCGGATCGCGCGCGGCAGGTACATCTACGCGCTGGCGTATTGCGACGGTTGCCATTCTCCGGCAAACCAGCAGCTCTACGACAATCCGCCGGTGGAAGGCAAGCAAGCGGCGGGACAACTATTCCCGGATAAGGGCGTGCCCGGCAGGATCGTGGTAGCAAACATAACCCCCGACAAGGAAACCGGAATTGGAAACTGGACCGATGGGGAAAAGATCCGCGCCATTCGCGAAGGCATCAGCCGGGATGGCCATATGCTTTTTCCAATCATGCCGTATCACCATTTCCGTCATATGAGCGACGACGACGTGCAATCCCTGGTTGCTTACTTGGATACTCTGCCACCCATTCGAAACATCCTTCCCACAACCAAAGTAGACTTCCCCGTGTCCATGTTGGTCAAGGGCGAGCCTCGTCCGGTAACCGGGGCGGTGAAGAATCCCGACCGTTCAAACAAGCTGCTCTACGGCGAATATCTGGCGACCCTGGGATCGTGCGACACTTGCCATACGCCGGAGGAGCGCGGCCAGATTATAATTTCCAGGAGGTTCAGTGGCGGCCGGCGCTTTGAGATCGGAGAGCAGGTTGTGGTCAGCGCCAATATTACCCCCGACAAGCAATCCGGCATTGGCGATTGGCGTCTCGACCGGTTCCAGCAGCGCTTCTACAAACACAAAGAACATGCCGGCAAACCGCGCGTCGACAGCGATCCCGAAAAATTCTCCATCATGCCTTGGCTAAACCTGTCGCAGCTTCCACCGGAAGATCTGGAAGCGATATATGCCTACCTGATGTCGCGCCTGCCCATCGAAAACAAAGTGGAATCGCATCCGGTGGATACCGGCGGCAAGACCTAGCCCTTCGCCTTTTTCACTTCTTCAATCAGCGCGGGAACCACTTCAAACAGGTCGCCGACGATTCCATAGTCGGCGACCTCAAAGATGGGCGCGTTCGCGTCTTTATTGATCGCAACGATGGACTTCGCGCCCTTCATGCCCACCAGATGCTGAATCGCTCCAGAGATGCCTACGGCGAGGTAGACCTTGGGCGCCACCGTCTGGCCGGAACTGCCCACCTGGCGCTCCATGGGAAGCCATCCGTTATCGCAGATCGGCCTTGAGGCCGCAAGCTCCGCGCCCATCACCCTGGCCAGTTCTTCCACCATCGGAATGTTCTCTTTCTCGCGGATGCCCCGGCCCACTGAGACGATAATGCTGGCGGTCGTCAGGTCTACAGCCCGCTGCGCTTCGCGGAAGGGCGCTTCCGGACGGCTGCGGATTTTCGAAGAGTCCAGTTGGACGGGTACAGATTCCACCACAACCGGAGTCAACGCGACGACGGCATTTTCGGCGCGAAACGCTCCAGCCTGCAGCGACGCGAAATAAGGCGCCTCGCCGCCAAACTTAACGTCCGCGTTCAATTTCCCTTGAAACAACTGCCGCACCATCACTACCTCGCCGCCGGTGGCGCGGAAATCCACCACGTCGCTCACCAGCACCTGACCGAATCGCGTGGCCAGTTTCGGTGCGAAATCGCGCACCTGGTAGGTGTGCGGCAACAACACGTATCGCGGCTTCTTCAGCAGGATCAGTTGCTCCAGCGCCGCCGTGTAGCCATCCGGCGTGTAGGCCTTCAACAGCGGATCGTCCACGGTAAAGATCTGGTCCAGCTTCTTGTCCGCAAACTCGCCGGCATCGCTGTTTCCGATGACGGCCACGCTAACCGGCAGGCTCAACGCCGCGCCAAGCTGTTGCCCGGCGGCGACCGTTTCCGCGGACATGCGGTTCTTCTGTTCCGTGATTATCAGAATGCCGCTCATAGCACGCGCACCTCGAATTTCAGCTTCTCCACCAATTTGGCGGCGGCTTCCTTCGCGCTGCCTCCCAGAATTTGGGTTTGTTTCGTTTTCACCGGCGCATAGACCCTATCGATCGTTATGGTGGGTTCAAGCGGGATACCAAGGTCCGCCGCGGTCAGCCGCTTCACCTCTTTCGTCTTCGCTTTCTTGATGCCCATCAACGTGGCATAGCGAAGCTTGCTGATGCCCGACTGAATCGTCAACACAGCCGGCAGAGGCAGTTCCACATGTTGAAACCAACCATCTTCCAGTTCGCGCTTCACGCGGATGCACGCGTCTTTCTTCTCCACTTCCATGATGAGCGTCGCGTGCGGCATCCCCAGCAGTTCCGCAATCACTACGCCGGTTTGCCCGTAACCCAGATCGTCCGATTGCAGCCCGGTCAGAATCAGGTCCGGATTCTCCGCGGCGGCGGCTTTGGCCAGCAGCCGGGATACCGCCAGCGTGTCCAGATCGCTCAGGCTGTCGTTTTCAATATGTATGGCGCGGTCGGCGCCCTTCGCCAGCGCCTCGCGAATAGTCTGCGCTGCGCCGGCCGGCCCGGCGCACAGCGCCACCACTTCGCCGCCGTTCTTTTCCTTCAGTTGCAGCGCCGCTTCCAGCGCATAGGCATCCGGTTCGTTAATCTCAAACGAGAGGTCGGACGTCTGTATCCATTTGCCCGCGCCGTCAACCCGCAACTGCGAGTCGCGCGCCGGCACCTGCTTGATGGCCACAATTATCTTCATAGAAATTGGCGGGCCTTGCCGCCCGCCGTTAAGGTTCGTAACGTTTGAAAATCAGACTGCCGTTAGTTCCACCGAATCCGAAAGAGTTCGTAAGCGCATGATTGATCACCATCGACCGCGCGTGGTTGGGAACGAAGTCCAGATCGCAATCCGGATCGGGATTGTCGTGGTTGATAGTCGGCGGGGCAATCTGGTCGCGGATGGCCAGCACGGTAATGCCGGCTTCCAGCCCGCCCGCGCCACCCAACAGATGGCCCGTCATGGATTTGGTGGAACTCACCGCCACTTTATAAGCATGGTCGCCGAAGGTCCGTTTGATCGCGATAGTCTCCATCTTGTCGCCGATTTCAGTCGAGGTTCCGTGCGCGTTCACGTAATCGATCTGGTGCGGCTCCAGGCCGGCATCCCGCAACGCATTCCGCATCACCCTGTAGGCGCCGTCGCCATTCTCGGCGGGCGTCGTAATGTGATACGCATCCGCGCTCATCCCATAGCCCACAATTTCCGCCATAATCGGAGCCCCGCGGCGCTTGGCTGTTTCCAGTTCTTCAAGCACTACTATGCCCGCGCCTTCGCCCACCACAAAACCGTCGCGGTCTTTATCCCACGGCCTGGAAGCCCGCTCGGGTTCCGAGTTCCGTTGCGACAGCGCCCGCATCGCGGCGAATCCACCAATTCCCATTGGCGTAATGCACGCCTCGGTTCCGCCGCAGATCATGGCGTCCGCGTCGCCGCGTTCGATGATCCTATAGGAATCTCCAATCGCATGGGCGCTGGTGGTGCATGCGGTGGCCGTGGCCGAATTCGGCCCTTTTGCGCCCGTCCGCATGGAAACATGCCCCGACGCCAGATTGATAATGGTGGCAGGGATAAAAAACGGCGAAATCCGACCGGGACCCTTTTCCAGCAGGTTCTTGTGTTCGCGTTCGATCACTTCAAACCCGCCGATGCCGCTGCCGATGTACACTCCCACCCGTTCTTCATTCTCTTCGGTTACCTTCAACCCGGATGCGGAGACGGCAAATTCAGACGCAGCGATCCCGAATTGAATGAATCGCCCCATCTTCTTGATTTCTTTCTTCTCAACCCAATTTCCAGGGTCGAACGACTTCACTTCACCGGCAATCTGGCAATTGAAGGCGGTGGCATCGAAGGCAGTGATCCGGCCAATCCCGTTCTTCCCTTCCCGGATCGCCTGCCAGCACTCCTCAGTCCCCGAACCGACCGAGCACAGTAGTCCTACCCCAGTGACGACGACTCTTCGAGACAATATGGAACTCCCTGCGGAAAACTATTTCTTCGCACTTTTGGCTTCGATGTAGGTAACTGCGTCTTTAACGGTGGTGATCTTTTCAGCGTCTTCATCCGGAATGTCCAGATCGAACGCCTCCTCAAAAGCCATCACTAATTCTACGATGTCGAGAGAATCTGCGCCCAGATCGTCAACAAACGACGCAGTACTGTCTACTTGCGCCTCGTCAACTCCCAACTGCTCGACAATAATTTGCTTCACCTTCTGCTCAACGGACATGGATC
>JANXXV010000415.1 GCA_025350445.1 Bryobacteraceae bacterium
GACCAGTAGCTGTCCGCATCCGTAAGAAGTTTCGAGAATACGTACGACGTCTGGAATGTCAGGCCGTCACTATACCGCTTCTCAAGCCGGATGATAGCGGCGTGGTAGGACGAGTGGCCGCTGTGATCTCCACCTCCGGAATTAGTGACGATGGAGTCATACTGCGGGAACGGCCGCAGCGCTTGAGCCACCGTTGCCTGGTTGCCCCAAAGCGATCTGAACTGCGGGAACGGAGATTTGATTCCGGCGGCAACGGCTGCCGGGGAATCGAACTGGCTGGTCATCAATGCCCGACCGTAAATGCCCGACCGTATTTTTCGAATGCCGCGAACGGAACCTGGTTGTAACCCAACAGGTTCGCTTGCAGCTTCGAACCCAACAACGCATTGTATGTTCCTTCAATCAACAAGCTATTCGTGATGATGACCTTCGTCCCGAGAATGGCGGCGCCGCTGGCATCGAATACTCTTTGTGAAGTGGCGCCGCAGTCAATCTGGGAGAACACTGGTCAGAGCCGCGCGTCTCCCGCACGGGATCGCCGAGTTGTGGCACGGGGTTTAGCCGGTCTTCGTCATTGAGCAAAGGAAGAAACAGGCTCCAATTAAATGAACAAGGGTGCCCCGTTGCGGGGGTGCCCTTCTTCACTGGTTGTGATTGGCGGTTAGAAGTAGAGCTTCAGGGCCATCTGCATCGAGCGCGGCGAGTTTAGCAGGTCACCCGCTCCAGTCAGCTGGCCAAGCTGGTTGCTCTGGAGGGTTAGGCTACCGGTGCCAAACCGGACACGGTTGAACGCGTTAAACGCCTCGGCGCGGAAGTCGATGTGCACCTGCTCCTTGATCGGGAACGTCTTGGAGATCGAGATGTTCTCGTTATAGTTGCCGAACTGGCGGAACTTCGGGTTGTAGCGGGTCTGATTGCCGAAGGTGTTCGAGGGCTGGGCCGGGAAGAAGCTTGCCGGTTGCACGAAGCGATCGACAAACGGATCGAACTTGCCGCTCTTGGTCGGAGCGCGCCATCCGTCATACGTCGAAATGATCGGCCGGAGGCCGCCGCTAAACAGAGGCATCGAGTTGCTGGTGCCCAGGCCTAGAGGCTGACCGCTCGAGTAGAAGGCGGTTCCGGAGACGCGCCAGCCACCGATGAGCCAGTCCGCGGCGCTATTGCCAGCCAGAAACTTCTTTCCCTTGCCAAACGGCAACTCGTATACGGTGCCGAGCTTGAAGTTGTGCGGGATGTCGAACTGCCCGATGGACTTCTCCAGGCCGCGATTGAAGTGATCCATGGCCTGACCACCGACCCAGTAGCTGTCGGAGTCGGTGAGGAGCTTCGAGAACACGTAGGAGGTCTGGAACTGCAGGCCCCCGGAATAGCGTTTTTCGAAGCGGACCATGAAGGCGTGGTATGTAGAGTGGCCGGAGTGGTCTCCGCCGCCCGAAGCAGTGTCGATGGTCGAGTACTGCGGATAGGGCCGGAGTGCCTGGCGAACCGTGGCCTGGGTGCCCCAACCGCCTGTGCCTTTCAAACCCGCCGGGTCGCCGAAGGTGGGATACGGCGCTCTGATGCCCGCCGCGATGGCTGCGGGAGAGTCAAACCGGGAGTTCAACAATGTGGCCCCATACTGTGTGAGCACACTGGGATTGAGCTGGTTGTAGTTGAGCAAGCCGGTCTGGAGACCCGAACCGAGAGAGGCGTTGTAGGAGGTTTCCATGACCATTGTTGAAGTCAGTTGGCGCTGGATAGACAAATTCCAGGTAACGAACGCCGGCGGCTTGGTGGCCTCATGACCCTGCCACCAGGGCATGGCGTCGCGGTTGGCGAAGCCGGGGTCAATGAAAGGCGGCGCGGACCACGTCGGCAGACCGTTCTTGACCAGATAGGACGGCAAGATCCCGTTGCTGTTGTCCGGGAAATTCAGTCCTAGAGTGAATCCGCGCTGGTGCGTGGAGCCTGTCACTGTCGTGATGTTGCCGTAGCTCAAACCGGCCGAGGCGCGGATGACGGTCTTTTCCCTGTGGGTGTAGGCCATGCCAAAGCGTGGGCCGATGGCCTTGAAGTACGAATCAGCCAACGAGCGCGTCCCTTGACGGCCCGTACCTGTACCGGCGTAAATCAGCGCGCCCTTGATGCCCCCGGCGTTCGGGTTGGGTAGGGTCGGATTGAAGTCGCTCCAGCTATCGTTTTCCCCGGTCGGCGGCAGCATGGTCTCCCAGCGGAAACCGAGGTTCATCATCAGGTTGGGGCGCACGCGCCAGTCGGTCTGGACAAAGCCGGCATACGACGGCCACTGCTGGCCGATGTAGCGGATCGTCTCTGCGACACCGTCGGCGGCATAGCCGAGTAACATGGAGGCGATGGGGCTGCCACCCGCAGTGGTGAAGTTGGTGTCGCCGGGACGGCCGGTGTTCTTGAAGTCAAATGTCATGCAACCGGAGACGCACTGGCGGCCGAAGCCGTTGTAGAACTGGTACATCGCCTGCCCGCCGAACTTGATGGTGTGCTTGCCCTTGATGATGGTCACATCGTTGGCAAACTGCTTGATAAAGTTCTCCGAGCCATTGTTGGCGCGGCCGCCCCATTGGCTGTAGTTGTTGGAGAAGTTCATGTTGACCAGATTCTGGGAGCATTCGGCGACATTGATGGCGCAGAACTTGGTCTTCCAGTCCACGCCGCTCACAACGGTGGCCTGGGGCGGATCGTGATTTTCCTTCCAGTCGTTGCCGCCGCCGTAGAAGTGATTAAAGACCGTGGGCGAGATATTCCAGTCCCAACTCCCGCGGAAAACGTCCGAAGGACGGCGGGTGTCGTTGTAGTTCACGAACAGGCCCGGCAAGTCCGCGGGACCGTTTGCGCCCGGCTTCTCAAATGTGCGGTTGTAGCCCCAGTAGCCCGAGATGCGGTGCTTGTCGCTAAAGACGTGGTCGCCCTTTACGCTGATCTTGGTGTTCGGCCGGATGACGCTGCCGCCGGTTACGAGGTAGTTGTTTTGGACGTAGCCGACCGTTCCCGGGGCCGCGCCATTGTTCGGTACGGGCACCTTGCCGCTACGGAAAACCCCGAGCGCCTTTACGATCTCGGGGTCAAAGAGGCTAGGCGGAATCTGATTATTCGGGAAAACGGTCCGCGTCACGTTTCCGGCCGCGTCGGTTGTTTGCGATACCGGGTTGTAAATCGGGATCTGTTTGCCGGCCGAATCCACCCAGTTGCGGAAGTCGCCATCGTACATCTCCGGCGTTGGCACCGTGCGTTGCGCGCCGGTCGCGCCTTCGCGGTTGCGGAAGGCTTCGTAGCTGAAGAAGAAGAAGGTCTTGTTCTTGCCGTTGTAGAGTTTGGGAATCCAGACGGGACCACCCACCGAAGCTCCGAAATCGTGCTGCTTATAAATGGGACGCGCGATTCCGCGGGCGTTGTTGAAGAAGTTGTTTGCGTCCAGCACGTTGTTGCGCAGGAATTCATACGCTGTGCCGTGGAGCTTGTTAGTGCCGGACTTGGAGGCGAAGCTCATGATGCCCCCCGTCGCCTGGCCGAACTCGGCTTTGAACCCGTTGGTGTCCACCGTGAATTCCGTGATCGCTTCGACGGACGGCGCGTTGACCGCCACCCAGCTCTTCGTCAGGGCGCGGGTGGTGTTGGCGGAGATGCCATCAAGGTTGGTGCCGTACCCCGCAGCCTGCCCGCCACCGAGGACGAAGTCGTTGTCGCCGCCGAAGTTCTTGGCTTCCGGCGTCATTGTGGCGAGGTTGAAGGGAGAGCGCATGGTCCCGCCGACGACGAGCGGTAGTTCGTCCACCAGCTTGTTGTCGATCGTGACGCTCGATTTGGCATTTTCAGTGGACAACGACAGCGCGCTAGCCGAGACTTCAACCGCCTGGACCGAAGTGCCGACCTCGAGAGTCGCGTCAGCGCGAACAGTGGCCGACGCATTCAACACCAGGCCCGTAACGCTGGCGGGGCGAAATCCTTCTTTTTCAACGCGGACGGTGTAGGTTCCCACCTGAAGTTGGGGGATGGTGTATTCACCGCTGGCATTAGATGACGCGGTGAAATTTACCCCGGTTTCGGTATTTGTGAGAACGACTTTGGCGGCCGGAATGACGGCGCCAGAGGCGTCGCGAACAGTTCCTGTGATGGTGCCGCGTTCACTCTGGGCGAACATAAGCGAGGCAAAAATGAAAAGGCAGGCGAGCGATAACGCGGCTCGATGCAAGTACTTGGCTAAAAGCATAAACAGCATCTCCTGAGAAGCGAAACTTAGAACGCAATGTCAAACAGCATACTACAGTTCACCCGCTAGTGGAATCGTCCCAAAGCGCCAAACAGAGATCTTCCACTTGGCTAGTGCCTATCACTACGGTCTAGCAAGGAGAGACCGAAATACCGCGCGTCTTTCAGAATCGCCCCACAGCTTGCCCCGTGCGTGATCCCGCTGCGTCCACGTCACCTCAAAAAATCCCGGTCACACCTCTCGAAAATAATCTTAAACACAACCCTATCAACAACATCCAGCCAAAACTACCACCACCGCCAAACCGTTTCCAGCCCCTCATACTGTACCCTCACCACAGAAAGAGAGGTACTCGAAAATGACTTCAGCTCGTCAACAGGCAGCCAACGCGCGGAACGCGCAGCGCAGCACCGGACCGGCCACCGCATCTGGCCGCGCCCGATCCGCGAAAAACGCCACCACCCACGGCCTCACCACCACCGGTAGCGCCTTGCTCGAATCGGAAGACCCCGAAGCCTACGCGCGCCACATTGCCGAATACCGCGCCAATCACATGCCGCAAAACGAACAGCAGGCGTTCTTCGTAACCCAACTGGCGGAAGCCGCCTGGCGCCTCCGCCGCGTCCGCAAATTCGAAAACGGCATTCTCAACGCCGACCCCACGCTCTCAAACGACGGCACCCTCGACAAGGTCTGCAAGCTAAACCGCTACGAAGCCGCCATCGAACGCACCTACTACCGCGCCTACCGAGAACTCGAAAAACTCCGCGCCGCGCACCACAAGGCCCGTATCGCCGCCATCGACGCCTACATCATGGCCCCAATCCACTGCAAACCCGCCCCGGCCCCAACCCCGCAAACTCCCACAACAAATCGAACCCAATCCCAAAACCGGACACCGCTCAATCCCGGCCTCCGGGACCTGCTGGACCGCTGCCAGGCAGCCGCGGATCAAGGAGCGGACACCATCTAAATGACCCTACCCCAGTTTCGCCCGCACCCGCTCGCTCAACACCTTCCCATCCACCCGCTTCCCTGCCAGAATCACGTTCGCGGCCTTCATCACCTTCCCCATATCCTTGGCCGACGCAGCCCCCGTCTCGGCCACCGCCGCCGCAATCGCCGCATCCACCTCTTCATCGGTAGGCGCAGCCGGCATGTACCCCTCAATCATCTTCAGCTCGGCCTCTTCCTTCGCCGCCAGCTCTTCCCGTCCACCCTTGCGGAACATATCCGCCGATTCCCGCCGCTGCTTAATCAGCGTGTTCAGAATCTGCAACTCCGTCGCTTCATCCAGCGGCTTCATCGCATCCACCTCGTGCTTCTTCAGCGCGGTCTTAATCATCCGCACCGTGCTCAGCCGGGCTTCGTCTCTCGCTTTCATGGCCGTGACCATGTCTTTCTGGATCTGTTCAAGTAGGGCCATCGCGTTTGCTATCCTAAAGGTTCACCCAATCCCATGCATATTAAAAAACAAAGGTTGTTAACTCCAGGCCCAACCCCTCTGTTGCCAAAGGCGTTGCAAGCCATGATGGGTTCCGACATCCATCATCGCACTGAAGATTTCCGGAATCTCTACCGCACCGTTCTCGCCGACCTCAAGGCAGTAATGGGCACCCAGAATGACGTGCTCTGCCTCGTGGCCTCCGGCACCGGCGCGATGGAAGCCTCAATCGCCAATCTATTCTCCGCCGGCGACAAGGTCCTGGTCTGTTCGGCCGGAAAGTTCGGTGAGCGCTGGGCCGAAATCACCAAGGCCTTCGGACTCGATACCACCGTTTTGAAAGTGGAATACGGCAGCTCTGTCAGGGCCG
>JANXXV010000420.1 GCA_025350445.1 Bryobacteraceae bacterium
ACCAGCTTGATGTGGGCTGCCAAATCCTGTGCACTCAAAATCGCGTCTCCTCGAAAGATAGCGGCGTCGTCAACTTACAATAGAGAGATTGGAACCTCAGTGCTGGATCGTGTCGCCGGAATCATCTCTCGTTATAGCATGATCGCCGCGGGCGGGCGGGTCGGAGTGGCCGTTTCAGGAGGCGCCGATTCCGTTTGCTTACTGCACCTTCTCCGGGACCTCGCGCCGGCGCTCGATCTTCGGCTGACTGTTCTCCATCTCAATCACAAATTGCGTGCCGATGAGTCAGATAGAGACGAGGAATTCGTCCGCAATCTGGCCGCTTCCCTGGGGTATCCGCTGATGGCCGAAGCTTTGCATGTCGCGGACGCCGGCGGCAATCTGGAGCAAGCAGGCCGGCGTGCGCGCGCAGGCTTTTACCACAGCGCGATTGCCTCCGGCCTGGTGGACGTGGTGGCAACCGGACACACTTCGTCGGATCAGGCCGAAACGGTGCTCTACCGATTGCTGCGGGGATCGGGCACCGCGGGACTATCGGCGGTTAGACCGGTCACCGATGACGGGCTTATCCGGCCGCTGCTCGATTGTAGCCATCAGGAGGTGGAAGCGTATCTAACGCAGAAAGCCATTCGCTGGCGGGAAGATAGCAGCAACCGGGACCGGACCTTTCTGCGCAATCGAATCCGGCACGAGCTGCTGCCCCAGTTGAGGCGGGACTATAATCCCGATCTACCGCGGACATTGGCGCGGATGGCGGTGCTGGCACAGGAGGACGAAGAGTATTGGGCTGCCGGGATAGATCGGCTGGAAGCGAGCGAGCTAACGTTCGCGGGCGAGGCGGTATTGCTTATGTGCCCGAACCTTTTAGCTCTTCCCAAGGCGGCGGCGCGCCGTTTGCTTCGGCGGGCGATTGTGAGGGCAAAGGGCGACCTTCGAAGTATCGATTTCGAGCATGTGGAGGCGCTGCTTGGGCTCGCTTCGGGCGGCGAAGGCCATGGACGGCTGCAACTCCCCGGTCTGGATGTTTTCCGGTCGTTCGAGTGGCTGCGGATGGCCCCGCCGCGAATTGGTTCCCGGACAGACCGGGACTACCATTTCGAAGTGATGCCGCCGGCAAAGATAAGAATTCCCGGCGGAGGATTCAGTATCTCTCTGGATCTGCTTGAGTTTTCAGAATCGGGATATACTGAAGAAGGTTGTTTGCTCGACCTGGACTGTATTTCTGAGCCGTTGGAACTTCGAAATTGGAGGCCGGGTGACCGGTACGCGCGGCCTGGGCGGTCCTGCGGGAAGATAAAAGCTTTGTTTCAACAACAGCGTGTCCCGATTTGGGAGCGCCAGGGGTGGCCGGTTTTGACGAGCGGCGACAGGATTGTATGGGCGGGAAAATTCGGTGTTTCCGCCGATGTTTACCCATCGGCAAGTACCATCAGGGTAGTTTGCGTAACCGAAATTGCGGACGCCGGCTAAGGGGTTGATTGAGCGAATGGCACATAAATTTCATAAGCTTGAATCTAACCGGCGGAACTTCGCGTCTTTATTAACAGTGGCGCACGGGGTTGCCACACGCCTAATCAGGGAGATGTAATGAATTCAAATGTGAAGACGGCCGTGTTGTGGATCGTTCTGGTCTGCGTCGCCGTTCTGTTGTATGTGGTGGTGAAGTCGGGGCGGGGCACTACCGAGGTTCAGTATTCGTTCACCGAGTTCATGGATCAGGTGGACCACGGCAAGGTCAAGAAAGTGAGCATCAGCGGCACCGACGTGAAAGGAATTCTCACCGACTCGACGAATTTCAAGACGCTTGCGCCTATCAATTACACCGATTACTACAAGAATCTGCGTGAGAAGAACGTGAACCTGGAATTCCACGAAGCGAGCTCCGGTAACTATATTTCGATCTTGCTGAACGCGATCCCATTCGTGTTACTGCTGGCGTTTTGGATCTTCATGATGCGGCAGATGCAGAGCGGAGGAAACAAGGCACTGAGCTTCGGCAAGAGCCGCGCCCGGTTGCACTCCTCTCAACAGAAGAAAGTTACGTTCAAGGATGTG
>JANXXV010000434.1 GCA_025350445.1 Bryobacteraceae bacterium
CTGGCGGCGACCTCGCGGGAAACCAGTGATGCAGTGAAGGAAACCACTGTCCTTGTGCGCTCATTAGCCGACGTAGTAAAACAAGACGGCGAACACATCCGCGCGCTGGCACGCATTGCGGAGATCCACGAGCGGCGGCTGACTGAACTCGAAGGCGGGGATAACGACGAGAAATAAACGAACGCCAGTCCGCTACTCCCCACCCCCATCGTCAATATCCCGCATCGGATTTTCAAACTTCGTATATTCCTTCAAGAACACCAAATTCACATCCCCGATCGGCCCGTTCCGCTGTTTCGCCACGATAAACTTCGCCAGCCCCTTCAAGTCGTCCCGATCCGGCTTATAAACCTCTTCCCGATAAATAAATCCCACCAAATCCGCATCCTGCTCAATACTTCCCGATTCGCGCAGATCGCTTAACTGCGGACGGTGATCCCCTGGCCGTGTTTCCGGCGCGCGGCTCAACTGCGAAAGCACCATCATCGGAATCTTCAGCTCCTTCGCCATCAACTTCAATCCCCGCGACAGCGCGCTGACTTCCTGGTTGCGGTTCTCAAATCGTCCGCGCCCGCTCATCAATTGCAGGTAATCAATCACCGCGAGCCCCAGCCCATGCTCGGCCTGCAACCGCCGCAGCTTGGCGTGGATATCCATCAGATTCGTGCCCGCAGTGTCATCAATGAAGATGGGCGCCTCCACCAACTGCATCGCCACCGTCTGTAACCGCCGCCGCTCCTCCGCATTCAAATATCCGGCGCGAAACTTCTGCTGGTCTACCCTTGCGCCCGCGCAGATCATTCTGGTTAACAGCGACTCCTTTGACATTTCCAGCGAAAAGATCGCCACCGTCTTCGGATCGGTTTCGTTCGTGGCCACGTGCTGCGCAATGTTCAGCGCCAGCGCCGTTTTGCCCATCGCGGGCCGCGCCGCCAGAATGATCAATTCGCCTTCGTGCAGTCCCGCCGTCATCTCATCGAATTTGGACAGACCGGTGCTGATTCCACGGATCCTCCGGCTCGGGTCTAGAAAAACATTCAGGCCGCCTTGGAACTCTTCAATAATCTGCCGCGGGTTCGCCAGCGCATCCTTCGCGCGCGTTTCGCCCAGCTTCAGCAGCGTCTCTTCCGCGTGGGCCAGGATGTGGTCCGGCTCGTCCTCGCCGATGAAGCAGCGGTCAATCAACTTCTGCGAGGCGAAGATAATGCGCCGCAACACCGATTTGTCCTTGACGATCCGGACGTAGCTGTCCAGGTTGAAGATCTGTGGCAGCCCGTCGTCCAGCGACACCAGATAGCTCAGCCCGTCGCAGGATTCCAACTGCCCCTGTTTCATCAACTCGTTGGCCAGCGTCACCCGGTCGATGCGTTCGCCGCGCTCGCTCAGGTCCATCATGCGGCCGTAGATCTTGCGGTGCTTCTCCAGGCTGAAGTCGTCCGGGTCAATGGAGCCGGCCACCTGGATAAAGAAGGTGTCGTCCGTCATAATGGCGCCGAGCACGAAGCGTTCGGCATCCAAATTCGCGGGCAATCCTTTTTCGAGAGCGAGATCAATGCTAGGCATGTTGCGACGTTCCAAGATAGCTTTCCCGCCAGTTCAGAGCAAGCGAAAATTTGAGTAATGAAATGAGGGATATAAGCTGTGGTTTTCCAGCTGTGACGATCAACATGCGTACCTGCCTACAAGTCGTTAGAACAAATGATAACAAAATTGTTACGGATTGAGATTTCCTTGGATTTCCACAACGAATCCTCTGTTCCGGAGTGAAACGGGTGATTCCCGGAATGGTATAGTGAACCCATTTATTTTCAAATACTTGCGTTTGGTTCCTGACTTGCACTGCACCTCTCCGTGAAGATAACTTTTCCTCTTATTTTAGCCTCCATCCTGATGGGATCGATGGCAACTGCCGCGACGATAGATCATGGCCAGCTCGTCTTGACCCCAACTCGCCGGAAGCGGCCTAAGGAAGCCATGCCCCTCATCTCCATCGTTCTCGTTCTGATCTTTGTCGGCGTCGCCATGTGGCTCATCGGGTTTATGC
>JANXXV010000479.1 GCA_025350445.1 Bryobacteraceae bacterium
GTCTCGGCGCATTTGGGCCGCATGGCGGTCGCCAGACGCACTGCTGATCATAGGCGGTCTGCGGCGCTACATTAGGAAATCAAAACGCTGCGAAAAAAGTATAACAGGCTAGGAACCCGTGACTTATGGAGGAACAGGGGACGGCATTTCGCCGCCATTGAAGCCGTGGTTCTTACGTGTAAAGTTCACTGAACCTGTGCTAGGTTAACGGTATGAAGCTTCCTGCCCGGGTTGACTCCAATTCCGAGGTCATGATGGGTAAACCCTGCATCAAGGGAACTCGCATTCCGGTGTATCTGCTTTTGCAAAAGATGGCCGCAGGCGAGGACGCGGATCAACTGCTCGTAACGTATCCGCAACTCGCCAAGGAAGACCTGCTGGCTTGCCTGGAATATGCCGCGGCGCTGGCTGGTGAAGAAGTCGTCCTAGCCGAGGCGTGAGGTTTCTACTGGACGAAAATCTATCTCGCAGGCATGCCGAGCGCTTGCGTGAAGATGGCTATGATGCGGTTGCGGTAATTGAAGAGGACCTGCGTGGCGCAAGCGATCCCATAGTTCGTTCCGCCGCAGTGAAATCTGGACGCGTATTGGTTACGTTGGACGCCGATTTCGGCAACATTGTTCGTTATCCGCCGCAAAACACACCCGGCATTATCTGGCTGCGTCTCCACCCGCCGACCGAAGACAAGATCGAACAAGCTCTCAATCGCTGTATCGCTAAACTGGCCAACGTAGATCTTATGGGAAAGCTGGCAGTAGTGGACGAGGATAAAATTCGGGTGCGCGGATAATGACGCTACGAGATCGGAAAGCCGCATTCGGCTGAAGGCTCAGCGAAGAGCGTCGCGCACGAAGTTGCCCGCAAGATGTGCCAACTTCGTATTAAGGCGAAAATCCAGTAAGCGTAGTTGATCGGGAGAGCGACGGTACCTTCGCGAGTTCCGCGACGTAGCACAATGCCGCTTCCAAATCTGCGTCCGCCAATCCGGGACAACTGGCGATGATTTCGTCACGATTGACCCCAGCCGCCAAATTATCGAGCACTACGGACACCGTGATTCGCGAAGCGCCCGGCTTTACACACTCCCCCGCCACCCCCTACAATCGCTAGGTAACGTTCCATTTGCGCGATCCGCATGAACATTTCCGTGAAAAGTGAATACGCATTGCTAGCGGTCTTCGACCTCGCGCTGCAGCCTCCGGGCGAGCCGGTCAAGATCGCCGACATCGCGCGGCGCCAGACTATACCGCAAAAGTTTTTGGAACTGATCCTAGCCAGCCTAAAACAAGGAGGCTTCGTCGAATCCCGCCGGGGCGCCGAAGGCGGCTATCGACTGGCCAAACCCGCCAACGAAATTACCGTCGGCCAAGTGCTGCGCTTCGTAGATGACGGCAAGCAACCCAAGCGGGTGGCCTCCAACCCATTCCTTTCCATTTGGAAACAGGTAGATTCAGCGGTATCCGGCATCCTCGACCACACCACCTTTGCCGAAGTCGCGCGCACCTGGCAGAAATCGCAAACCCGCTACGTGGCAAACTGGGACATCTGACCCAATGATCTTCCCTGACAATTCATTCAGTATCGGACGCACCCCGCTGGTGCGCCTCAACCGCGTGACCGGAGGCGCGCCAGCAAGCGTGATCGCCAAGATCGAAGGCCGTAATCCTGCCTATTCGGTGAAGTGCCGGATCGGCGCCGCCATGATCTGGGACGCGGAACGCCGTGGAATCCTGAAGCCAGGCCGCGAGTTGATCGAGCCCACCAGCGGCAATACCGGCATCGCCCTGGCTTTCGTCGGAGCCGCGCGCGGTTACGGAGTCACGCTGCTGATGCCGGAAACCATGTCACTGGAGCGCCGCGCCGTGCTGAAATTGCTGGGCGCGAAGATCATCCTGACCGATGGCGCGCTGGGCATGGGCGCCTCCATCGAACGCGCCGAACAAATGGTCGCGGCCGAGCCCCACCGTTGGGTCCTGTTGCAGCAGTTTCAGAATCCCGCTAACCCCGACATCCATTTCAAGACTACCGGCCCAGAGATTTGGGACGACACCCAAGGCCAGGTCGACGCCTTCGTGGCCGGGATCGGCACCGGCGGCACCATCACCGGCGTTTCCCGCTACATCAAGCTGGAAAAGAAGAAAGCGATCTTGTCGGTAGGAGTCGAACCAAGGGGCAGCGCCGTCATCAGTCAGACGCTGGCCGGGAAGCCGCTTGAACCCGGCCCGCATGGCATCCAGGGCATCGGTGCGGGCTTTATCCCAGGGACGCTGGACTTAAAGATGGTCGACCGCGTGGAGCAAGTGGACGACGACGAAGCCATTGATATGGCCCGCCGTCTCGCCAAGGAAGAAGGAATTCTGTGCGGAATCTCCTGCGGCGCGGCGGTGACCGCGGCCGTAAGACTGGCCCACGAACCAGCAATGAAAGGAAAGATGATTGTGGTGATTCTGCCGGATTCCGGCGAGCGGTACCTGAGTTCGGCGCTGGTCGACGACCTGGATTAGTCGCCGCGGCCTCCGAATCCGCAGCAGTCACTTTTTAGGGAGAGAACGGCGGGCGCCTATCTGGGTGAAAAGGGGTGAGGGCGCCCGCCTTTGTAACGGGGATTTAATTACCTATAAAACGAACTTGTCCGTCCTAAGGTTACTGGTTATCGAAAAAAACTTTCTCGCCTATGAATTTGCGGCTTATGTGCCATTTGGCACATCGGTAGCCTTTCCCCAGAGGCCGGGTGCCTTTGGATAAGCCTCAGTAAAGCAAATAGGGGAGGCGCCTCTCCTCGAACTTTTGCACCTGTTCGCGCATTCGCTCATCAATGCCGCCCGGACCTTCACCCGCTTTCAGAGCGTCCACCACCTCTCGGCTGCCGATCAGGAAACGACAGGCTTCGAAGTTTATTTTGCCGGGATAGAGGCGCTGCAAGGCGTACGCTACGTCCAGGCCCAGGCGCACGGAATTCAACTGTTCGCGATTCAAGACTACGAAGCGCACGCCCTCTATCGTTTTACTGGCGAACGGACCCGACACCGGCGCGAACCTGGTG
>JANXXV010000509.1 GCA_025350445.1 Bryobacteraceae bacterium
CGGAATGGAGGCGAGCAAATGGACCCTGAACGGCTGCGGCCGCAACGAGAAGATGCAAAAATGCAGCGCCCGGATCGTGAACCGCGAATGCAGTCTCCCGGCGATGGCTCAAAGGAAGGTCCGCCCGCGCCTAACCAAACCTCGGGCGGCCGGACAGGCTCCAAATCTTCGGGTGGATTTCTTCTCAAGATCTTGGCCGTGGTCCTCCTCGCCGTGGCTGGTTGGTTCTATTTTGGAAACGCTCCGGCGGTCTATACCGGGCCCGACGATCTGGCGCCGAACTATCAGAAAAATAAAGATTCCAATCCAAATACTCCGGCCGTATTCGCACCGAAAGACATCGACCATGCGAGAACCGACGCTGTGAAAGCGGCCGCTCTCCGCGGCGACGCGCTCCCCGGCATCTTGGATCCATCGCCCGCCTTCATGGAAGCGGCCAAGAAAGGGGAGGTCACCTTTTATGCCGTGCGCGTCTACGACACTTGCGCCGAAGATGGCGACGTAGTCACGATACAGATTCCAATCGGCGGAAGGATCGGGCCAATTCCTCTGACCATTGCAGGTACAACCGTCTCCATTCCCGTTGTCTCCGGTCAGCCGGCCCAGGTCACAATCGTTGCGGAGAAAGATGGAGTGGGCGGCGTTACGCTTGGGGCGCAGACCAGTGGCGGAATCTGGTACAGCAGCGTCCTGCCGGTGGGCGGGACCGAGACCATGCTGTTAAGCGTGCGTTAACGGATATCTGCTATGTGGTCCAACTTCGTTGATCTGTGGAATAAGTCCGTATACTTCCAAGGAGCGGTGGTACTTTTTGTAACCGGAGTAATCTTGATGTTGAAGTAGCCAGGCGCAAAGGAGAAGGGTGCAGAATCCGATCATTAGAATACTAATGCTCTTCGTCGGAGCCTATACGGTCCTCACCGTTTTGGCTAAAGTCAGCCCCCTCGATAAAATCGTCGTTCTGATCGCCGGTCTATTCGCAGCTATCATTTGGCTCGCGCGATACAACCGCACCGTGCTCTACTCGCTCTCGCTGAAGCCTAGCATCGGCCCCGTCATCCACGCGGTCTGCAAACTCGCTCAGGAACAGCCCCCGGTCGACCCTTCGCTCGATGGCCCCAATGAGACCGGCACTGCTAAAAAGTCGCCCGACGAGGCGGAATCCAGCAGGCTGCTGCTTCATTCAGACGGCGATTTCGCCTCCGCCGCGCGCCAACTCAAAGATGCGATTCGAGGACACAATGACTCCATCGAAGCGCTGGCTGATCAGATCCGCCGCAACGTGCAGTTGCGCGATGGCGGTTCCGCCCAGGTTTCAATGCCGCCCTTGGGAGTTTTTGTTCTCGTGGGTAACAAGGGGTTAGGCAAAAGGTCTCTTGCCACCGAAATCGGATACCGCGTCTATAAAGGTTCCAGCGTTTCCTTGCTCGATGTCTCGGATCCGGGCGCGCACGCAGGCTTGTTGGTTTCCGAGGCTCGCTCCAATCCGTTCACCTCGTTTGTTCTGGAAAACTTTCAGGGTTGTTCCAAGGAATTCCAGGAGGGTCTGCTCTCCATCGTCGCGGGCGCTCCGCAAGTCGATTCCAAAACAGGGTCGAAAGTCAGTTTCCGCCACTGCTTTTTCTTCCTCCTGGTACACCGCGATGCGGAAGGAATGGAGCGGCCCTCCCGCAACAAAGCGGGCGGCACCGGACATACCATGGTCGTCGACTCCCTGAATGCCTCAATGGAAATCGACAAGCGCCTGGGATGGTCTCTCCATGGCATTTACCCCTTCGTGCTTCCGCCCCCGATGCAGCAGGCCGAAGTTGTGGCTCAAATTATCCAGCAGGAATGCAAAAAGTACAATCTCACGCTCGGCAGGGTGGATCCAGCCATACTGGCGCACGAAGTTCAAGTCATCTCCGCCCACAAAAGCTTTGAGATTACGCCACCACGAATTACAAAGATCATGAATGACCGGCTTCTGGCGGCGTTGGCCGCGAAAGAGCAATTGGTCGATCTGGAATCGGACAACAGCCGTTCCAATCAACGGCGCTATTCAGGCTAAGAACTAAATCCGGAGACGCATGGCAAAACTTGAAAATATTACGAATATGGCGGAACTGCTACGGCTCCTGGAAGCCCAAACCGCCGGCGAATCGCGATCCATCAACATTGCGGAGATGGCGGAGGCGCTCAACGACCGCGTGAAAGGCCAGGAACACGTCACCGAGGACGTATCCCGGCTGATTAAGCTCCAGTGGGCGAAAGAGAAACGCAAACGCCCAATCGCCAATTTACTGTTTTTAGGTCCCACCGGAACCGGCAAGACCGAACTCGCCAAGGCCATGGCGGAGTATCTCTATAAAGATGAGAAAGCCATGCTGCGTTTCGATTGCAGCGAGTTCACCGGCCCTGAAGCGAAAACACGCCTCATCGGGTCGCCGTTGGGATACGTAGGCTCTCAGCAGGGCGGCCAGCTAACGCGCGCCGTGATCAACAACCCGAAGCGGTTGATCCTGTTCGATGAAATTGAGAAGGCCTATAAAGAAGTGATGGATCTGTTTCTGCAAATGATGGGCGATGGCCGTCTGACCGAACAAGGGTCGGGCGAGGTGGCCGATTTCACCCAATCCATCATCATCCTGACCAGCAACGCCGAGGCTGACGCGATCGGTAAATTGCAGGAAGAGATGAGCGACTATCACGAGATGACCAACGCGGTGAAGTCCCACCTCGTGTCCACCGGCAAGTTCAGGCCGGAGATCGCCGGCCGCATCGACAAGATTTACGTATTTAAGCCGTTGAAGGGCATGGTGATTGCCGAGATCGTGGCGCTGAAGATGGCGGCCGCCGCCAAAGAGTATGGCCTCGAACTGACCTACGTCGATCCAAAACTCATTTTCGACGCCATGACGCGCGGCAACAAACTATCTAAGTTTGGAATTCGCGAATTGGACCGTGAGATTGGAAACATGCTCGGCGATCACTTCATCGCCGCAAAGGAAGCAGGCGGCAAACGGGTTCGCCTGGATGTTGAAGAAGACGGCGTGATGGCAATCAGCCCCGCGGACTAAGATCAAATGGCTGCCCGGGCGACAGCGCAAGACATCGGCAAATTGAAGCAGGGCTTCCCGCAGTCGGCAGGCGCCTGCCTCGCCGTCATGGCGGTGATTCATATCCTTCCAAAGTCGAAGGATGCCGCCACCATCCGGCTGATCTTTACCGTTGCGTACTTCGCGGCGGCCGCCGCGCTACTCTGGCTGTGCAATAAACCGCGCGCCGAGTACATGAAAAAATCGTACGAGTGGAAGTTCGCCGAAGCCGGTCCCGCCCTCGATCAATCCTGGCGGCTCTACTTGGCGTCGCTCAATCGCTTCTGCGGAATTACCACCACCCTCCTGCTAGCCTTCGTCGCCGCAAACGCAATCGCCATTCTCTCCCTTTGGATTTCCGTGCTCGGCGTCCTTTCCCCGGTGGCAAGCCTCGCCTGGTGGGGCTCTCTCGCCGGCATTATTTCGTTCCCAATGTGGGGCCGAAACTATCTTTCGGAAGTGCTTCAGCGCAGGCGCTTACTCGCCGAAAGCGTGGAAACCAGCGATTTCCAGCCAAAAACTGCGGCTGCCGCCGAGCAGTTGCAACAGCAGGCAACCCGCTCGCCCGTGGAATATGCGGGCGATCATGCCTTCAGGGCTGGAGGCTTCGACTGGTCGTGGAGCGATTTCAAGAAGAACTGCATTATTTTTGGCATGTCCGGCAGCGGAAAAACGGTATGCGTTTTGAATGCTTTGCTCGACGGATTGCTGCTGTCGACATCCAAGTCGTCTGCCCAATGTGCCGGCCTGATTCTCGATCCCAAGGGAGACTTCAAGAAAAAGATTCGCAGCGTCTGCGCCAAGTACGGAAGGGAGGATGATGTCGTCATCATTAACCCGGATTCCATTCGCGAAAGCATCCGCTGGAACCCTCTCGATTCCGACGACGACGAACTCGAAATCGCGGCACGATTCGCCGCCGCCTTGGAATCGGTTGGCATGAAGGGCGGCGATTCCAGCTTCTGGGTCGATTCAGCCAAGAAGTTTATCCGCCACGCAATTAAGCTGATTCGCATTACGAACGCCGAAGGAGAACCGCCCTCGTTCGAACAGATCGGTCAATTGGCGGGCAGCATGACGCGCCTCTCGGAGGTTGCCGATCTGGTAGCCGACGACGATCCGCGTGGAGACCAGTGCCTCGCTTTTTTCGCCGACGAATGGGCGACCATGGCAAATGAAACCCGGTCGTCAATTCAGGCATACATCACCAACATGATCGACCCTTTCTTGATGGAGCCCTACGCAACCGTCTTTGCCGGACGATCCACCATGCGCATAGCCAACATGATCGACGAAGGAAAAATCCTTTACGTCTTCATGCCCATCGCCGAAAAAGAAGCCATGTCGAAAGTGATCAGTACGTTCGTGAAGCTTGAGTACTACCGCGAGGTTCTCCGCCGGCCAGAGAAGCCGCGAGCCAGCTTTTTCCTTTGCGATGAGTTTCAGGCCTATTTCACCACCATGCAAGGCAAAGGGGACGCGGACTTCTTTGAGCGATCCCGGCAAAGCAATCACGCAAACCTCATTGCGACCCAAAATTTCCCAGCCTTGATCAAGGTTTCGGCGGACAAAGAATCCGTAGTGAACAACCTGCTTGGCAATTGCGCGGTAAAAATCTTTCTGCGGAACACTGACCGCGGCACCAACGAATACGCTTCGAATCTTTTCGGACAGACGTTAGTCGCCATGGCCGGTTCCAGTCTAAACCAAGGCACAGGCAAGGCTCTTGGAGGAACATCGGGCGCTTCCGCCAACCGGCAGTACGACCAGAAAGTGCGCGCTGAAGAATTTGTCGGTTTAGCCATTCCCGGCGATGGCGTGGAATATGCGGAAACCATTGTGCATCTCGCCTCGCGCAG
Organism: Bryobacteraceae bacterium; assembly: GCA_025350445.1. The sequence goes on from JANXXV010000509.1 coordinate 4,937, forward strand.
TTCCGTATCGAAAGAGAAGCTGCGATGGTTCATGCACAAGTTGAAGGACTAGGAATGGCGGCGTGATTCGTTTCCTTCTGAAGTGGGGATTAATTTTGATTGCAGTTCTGGTCGTCTGGACAACGGTTACCGGAACCATGCAAGGTATCTACTGGTGGATGTATCCGTGACTGCTGACACCGAGTACCGCCTTTATAGATCAGGCCGATGCTATTCCGTCTATCGGGATCGCGTCGTAGTCTGGCGAAGTAAACGCCGCTCCGCATCGCACATTCAAAGCCGTGGAGCAACCGGTGCTTCGCGCAAATCCGGACATGACGCGGATCGATGCTAGTTCTTTACAACATGCTACTGGGCGCAAGGTGGGGCAGACACCTTGTCTGCGCGCGACCCCCAGGTCGCGCTCTCGCGCCCGCCGTCAACTCTTACGAGGTACAGGGCACTAGAGCAACATGGGAGACCATCAATGGCAAAGAACAATCTGCCCGATATTAGTCATCAATTCGAAGTAAAAGAGCGTTGGGCCGAGGGAAAATACGAGTACGAGCAAATCTCTGGGCGTCTTGGCGTGCCTGGCGAGATTCAGACGCACCGCGATCTCTCCGCCCAGAAACAAATGGCGAGCGGGACCGGAGAGCACGCTGGACATCGGATCGCCAATCAGTATGGCGCACCCGGCGACGCCAGCAACATGAGTCTTCAGAATCCCAACATGAACACCTGGGCTCCTAAGGAACTGCAGGAAGATCTCAAGGGGTCGGGCGCAAGTTACCGCAGGATGGAGCTGGAGTGGACAGACAAACTAAAGAATGGATATCAGATTGAGGCGACGGTACGCGACCAGTACCGGCCCGGAGAGGAACGTCCAATCGGGCGATCTGTCGAGTGGACGGAAACCTCACCGGAAGGTGAGAAGAAGCTTCGTTATGAGGCGTTCGGTAATTTCGATTCTCCCCAGGCGCGCAAAGCCAATCCTGTCGCCCCCGGCCAGAAGCCGGAAGGAAAGTTGATTCAGGGAAATTTCCCGGATCACTTCCATGACGATCCACCGGCTAACCCACAAGAGGCCGTTGCTACCAAAACGCAACCGGATTACGTTCAACAGCCGGAGCGGAAGCAGGCGGACGACCCAGCCAGCAGGATTGCGCAAGGGCGTGATCCCGCCACCGGAAAAGTGGAGGAGCACGAGTTTCGAGGTACGGATGGCGGCCGTCTTGCCGACGAGGACTATCGCCGCCGGAACGACGCGGCTGAATTCTTGAAGAAGAAGGAGCAGCAGGCCGCCGAACAGGAGAGTCGAACTCAAAAACGTGCGAGCGAAGAGGCCGCGCGCGAGGCGGAGTTCGCGAAGAAATTCAAAGCCGACACCACCGCGGCAAAGCATTTAGATCCTGCGCCGCAAAGGCACGGCCCGTCCGTACGGCCCGATGACGAAAAGGTAAGCGCATTGCCGTCAAAACGGGACGAGAAGCAGGCTGCAACCGCGGAATCGCAGGCGCATCGCGAGCCCCCGAGAATCCGGGGATTTGGCGCGGATCCGAACGTCAAAGCACCAGCGCAGGATCAGGAAAAGACGCAACCGTCGAAGCTGGACCTGGCTGCCAAGCCGCAAGAGCAGACCCAAAAGGCGGAGCAATCTCCAAGTGCCGGCCAAAAACCAGCCCAGCCGCAAGCACAGCAGGCCGCGAACACCCCGCCCCGCCCGAGCAATCAACCGGAGACACCGCCAACCCGGCCTCAGCAACCACCCGCGAATACATCACCCGCCGCCGGCCAAAAAGCAGCCCAGCCGCAAGCACAGCAGCCATCTAACACCCCACCCCGCCCGGGCAACCAACCTGCGACACCGCCAACCCGGCCCCAGCAACCACCCGCGAATACACCACCCGCCGCCGGCCAAAAA
>JANXXV010000497.1 GCA_025350445.1 Bryobacteraceae bacterium
CGGGCGAGGGCACCATCACCGTCCATCATTTGCCCCGAGATTTCGGGCACTCGATCGGTTCGCGCCAAATCGCCGAAGTGAATGAGCCGGATTCCGTCAGGCTGCAAGTGGGATCGACGGTGGGCGATGCCGAGAGGGCGCTCATTCAAATCACGCTGCAGCACACGAAGAACAATAAGACGAGGGCCGCGGAAATTCTGGGCATTAGCCTCAAGACACTGTTCAACAAGCTCAAGGAGTACGGTTCCGCGGACGCGGAAATTACAACCACGGCTTAATTCGCGGGATCGGTTAACTATCCGTAACTGGAACGGGACTGGGGAGTCTCATTCCTGTAGGGACCCGCTCTCCCCGCATGAATGCACTCACCCTTAGGAACCGGCTCAGAATTTCCATCCTCGGACTCGTTGTCACCGTGGTCCTCGCGCTTTCGGTTCTGAATCTCCAAAGCTCTGTACAAGAAACATTCGCCGATGCGGAAGAGCGTGCCCGTTTGGTAGCCGAACAGATTGCGGGTTACCTTAGCGGAAAAATTCAAGCGGCAGGCAATCCGCCGATAGATTCACTAGCCTCCGAAGCAACGGCTGCCGGCGACCCCGTTCTTACCCAGATGCTGCACCGGTCTTCGGTCTATTCAGGCTTCGTGAGCGAAATTCTGGTAACGGACACGCGAAACCGCGTTCTGGCCGCGTCCAATCAGAACCGCGCCGGACAGTTTGCCGCCTCGCGTCCTTCGTTCTCCGGCATCAGACAACGTCAGACGTGGATCAGTCTGTTTCACCTGCTCAGCTCCGGAGAAGACTACACCATCGAAAGCGCGGCGGGTTCGCGTCTCTGGGTGCAAGTCGTCATCTCGTCCGCCCTGTTGCGCACCGTGCTGGTCCCAAAGTTGCGCCAACTGCTTATCGTCGCGTTGGTTTCTCTCTTGCTCTCCGGCTTGCTGGCAATCGTCATCTCAGACCTGGTAGGCGGCTCGCTCGAACGCATCGGCCGCGACATCGAGAATATCTCCACCGGGGAATCCAAAGAACCGGCTGAGCCTTTCGAATCGGCGGAGCTGGCCAGCCTGCAAGTCAAACTCAGTCTACTGGGAAAACAATATCGCGGAGCTCGCGAAGATGCGGATATCCTCCGCCACAACATCGATCAGATGATCCAGCGGCTGGAAGAGGCGGTGCTTCTTTTCGATGAAGAAGGTTGCCTGCAGACGGCCGGTCCGCCAGCCGAGCGCCTGCTGGCAAAGAGCCGTGAGGAACTCGTAGGCAAGACCTTGGATGAAGTGTTCCCCGTGTGGACCCAGACAGGCGCAGCTATTCAGTCCGCGGTCCGGCTGCGAACTTCCGTCTTTAACCGGGCAGTCTCTTATGCGCGAAATAACCTGCCCGACACAAAACTGCTGGTAAGCGTCGAGGCTGTCAACAGCTCAGCCAACAAGCCTCTCGGCACGCTGGTGACCTTGCGCGACGCCGAAGTTCGCCGGCAATTGGAATCCAACATTGACATGTCCGACCGCATTGCCGCCATTCATCGTCTCACCAGCGGCGTGGCTCACGAAATCAAGAACCCACTGAATGCCATCACGCTTCATCTTGAACTAGCCAGGGCGAAGGTGCGGGAAGATCAGCCATTGCTGGTTAGTGAGTTGGAAGTGGTCTCGAAAGATCTGCTGCGGCTGGATCGTGTGGTGAAGACGTTTTTGAACTTCAGCCGGCCTATGGATTTGCGGATGACCGAATGCAATTTGACCGAGATTGTGGGCGAGGCCCTAGTGCAGGCGGGCATGCTAAAAGGCAGTCATGGAATCAAATTCGTTTTTGACTCTACGGTTCCGAATCCAGTGGTGCTTGCCGACCGTGTGTTGTCGAAACAGGCCATTCTCAACGTATTGACGAATGCGCTGGAGGCGATGCCAAACGGCGGTGAGGTGCAGGTGGGAATTGAAAAGCGGTTTGACGATTATGTGGTCAACATATCGGATTCCGGCGCCGGCATCCAGCCGGAAATCAGTGAGCGAATCTACAATTTATACTTCACCACGAAACCGGATGGCAAGGGCGTTGGACTGGCCGAAGCTTTCATGGTAATGCAGTTACACAACGGCTCCATCGATTTTGACTGCCAGCCCGGCAAGGGTTCCACGTTCCGCCTGCGGTTCCCAGGCAAGTCCCTCGAACCGGCGTGACGGACGGTGTTGCAACGTGTCTGAATCTTCTGTCGCTACCTCAAGCTGCCACGGTGGAGTTGGCAAGCACTCTTTTCGATTACGAATACGATGCTCGGCCTGCTCATTTGCTTACTCAGGCCAGTGGTAACGTGAGGGACCATGCGCCAGCTTCATCCGCTTGGACCAGCCGAGAAGCCCTGACATCAGAACATTCCCAAATACACTTGTTCTAGTGTGACGATGGCAATTGCCGCTCCGCTACGGTGAGCGGCGCCGTCAAATCATCTGCTAACCGAGCCGTGAAAGTGAGGGAGCGGTATTGTGCCGCGACCTTTGGGCGCAGGGAGACGGCGTTTGCCGCTTAACCAAAAAAAGAGCGGTGACTTTCGTCACCGCTCTGAAACGTCCCAGCAGGTCAAATGCTTATTTCGAGGAAGCCTGCGTACCTGACTTCGCCGGTCCGCTGCCTAAGTCCAGAGCGAAAACCTTCATCTCCACACGGCGGTTTTGCGTCCGTCCGTCGCGTGTCTTGTTGTCCGCGGCCGGTTCGTCGGCGCCTAAGCCGAGAACATGGATCTTCCGGAGCGGTACATGATGTTGCGTGGTCAAATAGCGAACTACTTCATCGGCACGCTTCTGGCTCAACACGATGTTGGCGCTGGCGCTGCCAGTCTTGTCGGTAAAGCCCTGCACTTCCAAAACATAATTCTTAGCCGATGTAATACTTCCTACCGCGGCGTCAAGCTGCACTTTGGCGTCCTTCGTGAGAATCGATTTCCCGAACGGAAATAGTACTTTCTCCGTTGTCACCAGCTTGTAGTTGTCGAAATTCTCAACCACCTCACCGATTCGAGTCATCCCGTTATCGGCGAGTTGCTTCGCCTGATCCGCACTTTGCTGCGCTGCCCCGGCGGCCTGATTCGCCTTAGCCGCTTCTTGACCGGCAGTGACGGCCTTACGGTCGGCATCCATCGCTTTTTCATCGGTCCGGGACAAGCCGTTCTCCAACTCTCCAATCGCGGAGGCATGGTCAGCGGTCTTTTTCTCGTTCGTTGAAACCCGAGCCTCTACCGGGGCGACCACTCCCCGGGCGTATTTCTTCGTCGCGCATCCAGTTGTACCGAATCCGAGTAGAAACATCGTGCTCAGGGCTACTGACGCTTTTCCAATTGTTAAGGCATTCATCGCTTAACCTCCGCACGAGGTTATTGCAAGCATCGGACCATTCCCAACCGCTCCGCTTGCGAAGCTTCCTTTTGAGCAAGTTACAATTCCACCTGTTGTAAGATGCAATTGGTTCGCCAGGTAAAATTTACCGCCATGCGGAAAACTTTCCGTCCTTTGGTACTGGGCCGTCCTTCGCTTATTTGACGGGCTTGTGGACCGCCTGTTAGATTGGGTTTTTCATGAGCCAGACTCCTGCGCTGAAAACCACCCCTCTCAACGCGGTGCATCGTCGAATGAACGCGAAGATGGTGGACTTCGGCGGCTGGGATATGCCGGTGCAGTATTCGGGTATCCTTGACGAACACAACGCAGTCAGAAACGCGGTTGGTGTCTTTGATGTAAGCCACATGGGCGAGATCGAAGTCCGCGGTCCGGAAGCTCTCAAGCTGGTGGACTACATCTCAACGAATGCCGCGTCGCGCCTGAAAACCGGCCAGGCGCACTATTCCGGCCTGCTCTATGAGCACGGCGGCTTCGTGGACGACATCCTGGTGCATAAAGTGAATGACGATCATTTCTTCATTTGCGTCAACGCCTCCAACCAGGAAAAAGATTACGACCATATCGTGCTGATGAACAGCATGAATACGAATGTTGAGTTCGCCGGCGACCGTTACGCGCAGATCGCCATTCAAGGTCCGAAGGCTTTAGACACGTTGCAGAAGATGACGGCAACACCGCTGGCGCCTATCAAATATTATCACTTCACCGACGGCGAAGTGGCCGGCGTATGGGCGCGTATTGCACGCACAGGCTACACTGGCGAGGATGGATTCGAGGTCTACATCGCGCCTGGCGAAGCACCCGGAATCTGGGACAAGATCCTGGAGGCGGGCGCGGAATTCGGAATCAAGCCCTGCGGATTGGGAGCCCGGAACACGCTGCGGCTTGAATCCAAAATGGCGCTATACGGCCACGAAATCGATGCGTCAATCAATCCGCTGGAAGCGGATCTCGGCTGGATTGTGAAGTTCGACAAAGAAAACTTCGTGGGCAAAGCCGCGCTGGAAAAGCAGAAAGCGAACGGGCTCAGCCGGAAACTGATCGGTTTTGAAATGACCGGACGCGGCATCGGACGCGACGGTTATGAAGTGTGGCTCGACGGCAAGCCTGCCGGCTTCGTCACCAGCGGCGGCCCGTCTCCCACATTAAACAAAAACATAGGATTATGTTATCTGCCTGTGGAAGCGGCAGAGGTGGGGCGCACCATTCAGATCATGATTCGCAATCAACCGGTGGACGCAGTAACGGTTCCAACTCCATTCTATAAGCGAGCAAAATAGCATATGTATCCAGAGAACTTCCGGTATACGAAGGAACATGAATGGGTGTCGGTGGAGGGTGACGTGGCAACCATCGGCATCACCCACCATGCCCAAGGCGAACTTGGCGATATCGTCTATGTCGACCTGCCGCGCATAGCCGCCGTTGTCGCGCAAGGGAAAACACTAGGGTCGGTGGAATCGGTGAAGGCCGTTTCCGACATCTATTCTCCGGTTTCAGGCGAGATCGTGGAAGTGAATCAAATGCTTACCACCAGCCCGGAAAAGCTGAATGAAGATCCGCACGGCGCGGCATGGCTGGTGAAATTGCGGCTCAGTGCGCCGGACGAATTATTGAACCTTCTTTCCTCCGCGGACTATCAAACTTATCTTGGAGAGAAATCCTGAATTGCGCTATCTACCGAAGTCGCAGTCCGAACGCCATGAAATGCTGGAAGTTTGCGGCGCCGGCTCGCTGGAAGACCTGTTTTCCCACCTTCCAGCCGATGCAAAACTGAATCGCGCGCTGGACATTCCGGACGGAAAGTCCGAGTACGAGATCGTCGATTATTTTCGTGAACAGGCAGATCGGAATGCTACCGGATACCCGTCTTTTTTGGGCGCGGGTGTCTATTACCACTATCGCCCGGTGCTAGTGGATACGGTAGTTTCACGTGGCGAATTTCTCACTTCCTATACGCCATATCAGGCGGAGATTGCGCAAGGCACGCTGACAACCATCTTCGAATTTCAAACCATGGTCTGCCAGTTGACGGGCATGGAAGTCGCCAATGCTTCCATGTACGACGGATCGACGGCGGTGCCGGAAGCGGCGATGATGGCCGTCCGGATCACCGGCCGGGATCAGATACTTGCTTCCAGAACCGTCCACCCGGAATATCGTGAAGTGCTGCGAACGTACGCCCGGCATCAGGGAATGCCTATTGCCGAATTCGGATACGATTCCGAATCGGGCGCGCTGGATCTGGCGGATCTGGAAGCAAAGCTAAATGAAAAAGTAGCTGCCGTGATCGTGCAGTCGCCGAACTTCTTCGGCATTGTGGAAGACATCAAAGCCGCGGCGGCGCTGGCGCACAAGCACGGCGCGCTGTTGATCATGGTGTTCACCGAAGCGGTTTCTCTGGGGCTGCTTGAGCCGCCGCGGGATGCCGACATTGTCGCGGGCGAATTGCAGTCATTCGCGATCACACCGAGTTACGGGGGCCCGTTCGCAGGCATCATTGCCACCAAGGAAAAGTTCATTCGGCAGATTCCGGGCAGGCTGGTTGGGGAGACGAAAGATTCGCGCGG
>JANXXV010000684.1 GCA_025350445.1 Bryobacteraceae bacterium
AGATAATACTGCTTCGTGTAGAAGGCGGTGTAGACTGTACCTCCCGGCACCGTAACCACGTGCGTTGCCGCTCCGCCATCCGACCAGTTCGAAAACGCATACTGGGTGCTTGCTCCGCCGGATTGCAATGCCGGGGTCACGATGGTGTGGCTGGTTCCCGTCCCCCAATTGAAACTGCATGGGGAAACGCAGCCGATGCCATCCACGGTCAGAGGTAGCCCGGTCACCGGCGAAGTGGTGACTGTTGACGCCCCACCTCCCGACCCAGTCCCGATATTAAACACAATCGGGGCGCTGGTGAAGTTCGCCCTGGGATCACCGTCGCCCAGGTTAGCGGCTGTTTCGTACATGTACACCGGGCCCTGCGGCGTGGTGGAGGGGGCATAAATAATAGCCGTCAACTGCGTGTCGGTGACCGAAACCGTCTGCGCGGTTATCCCCGGACTGGAAAAGGTCAGCCAACTCTGCGGCGTCAGCCCGTGTCCCGCCACATTCACCGTATAGGGCACCCCCGGCTGCACGTAGCTCGGGCTGGCGCTGGTGATCGTTGGTGGAAAGAATGGGGCGGTCCCGTTGCCCGGATAGCTGTAGTTGGTGACGCCGGCCAAAACACTGCACGGGCCGCTCACGGCCATGTGAGCCGCGGTTTGCAGATAGTTGCCAGGGTCCAACGGGGCTGTTCCCGTCGTTGGGAAACGCAGCGTCGAGTTGGCATCGGTCTTGACTGGCTGTGCGGGTTGGGGAAAAATAGTCGTGCCGTCCCGATTGGAGCTGGCCGTTACGGTCACGGTCCATAAACTGGGGTCTGGATAGGTGACTCTGGTGGAGGAGGCCGCATAGTAATCCTGCGGGCTCAATAGGTAAATGTCGTTGGTCACCAGCACGCTCCCGCTGGTGCAGTCCACGCCGGTGACGGGCGGCAGCACACTACCGGTGCCGCCCTGGCTGAATTGCTGCGGAGGCAATCCCATTGACCCGAGTACGCCCTACACCAGAAAGATGGCGATCTGCCCGCTGGTGATGGGAGCTTCCGGGCAAAAGCCCCCGGTGCTGCAGTTGGGCGGCTGGATCATCGGTCCACTTAGCTCCTTGGCCGTTTGAATCCAAGCGAAGAAGGGAGAACTGGCTGGGGTGACGTCGTTGTAATAGGGCGTGCACGAATAGTAGTCCGGGCAGGTGATGGCGTTGTTGACAGTGCCGAGCGAGTAAACGTATCCGTAGTTATAGCCGCTACTAAGAAGTTGCCGCGCGCGCACCGAGAACACGGCTACCTGGCTATTGGTGACCAAATAGTCGGGGCAGTAGAGCGTGGCGGTGCATCCGCTGGTGATGCCCAGGAACTTCAGTTGCTGGATATAGCGGAATCTGGGATGGCTGGCCGGTACGTCGACAAAGTAGGGCGTGGATGGGGGCGTAAAGCCCTCGGCGTTGCCCGGGACCACCACCGAGTACAAACTGCGCACGACCAGCACGGCCATGTCGGCGCGGCTGACACCGGCTTCGCCGCAGAAGAAATGGGGCTCGGCCAGGCAGCCTTTGGTGATGGTGCGTTCCCAGAGGCGGTTGGCCACGCCGAAGTATTTTGTGGAAGGCGGGACGTCCTCAAAATACTGATACTGGGCGAATAAAGCGGGTGCGGCGGTGAGCAAGGCCAGGGCCGTGGCGATTCTTAGAAAAGTGTGATTCATGGGGTTACTTTTTCCCCGTGTCGATGACTCTTACGCTTTGCCGGTGGCGTTCGTTGATGAAGGTGTGCAGTCCGTTCCAGGACGCTGGGGGGAGGGTTTTGCTCAGTTTGTCTATTCCGGCCGCTACGGTTTGTTGGCGGCGGAGGGCGAAATCTTTTAGGAGTGCCGGATCGCCGCCGAGTTCGAGTTTTGCTCTTCGATTCAGATGGTCGCGGCGGTCGTCGTCGATTTTCTTGAGATCGGATATGACTTGTTTGGAAATGGCGCGGACTTGCGGCAGGTCGGCGCGGTTCACGCCTAAGACGGTTGCGGTGCCTTGTTCCAGTCGTTGGGCGGCAGCGGGTTCCGCGGTGGTCTTTTGCTCGACGAAGTTCGAGAGGTCGTTATGTAGGTAGAAGAAGGATTCGTGCAGGTCTGGGGAGTCTATCGGCAATATTGTTCCGGGCCGTTGGGTCTGGGCCTGAATTCCGGCGAGGCTCAGAAACGCTATTACTGGCAAACATGACAGTTTCGACACAAATCGATCCTCCTGACAGTGCATTTAACGAAAAGTTATATTGCAGTGCGAAACGAGTGTTGCACGGAAGGGGGGCGTCAAGGAATATATTCACTTAGAGACTTGACCCGGAGCCAATAATCAAAAATAGCAGAGTGGCGGATTGGAACACGCAACCGGTCTTGCCTGGAGCGGCGCTCAGAATGCGCGTTTCCTGGCTTGGCCGAACGCCGGCGGCCAGTTGCCAGCGCCGGCAATCGCCGGCATTTGGGGAATGTGGCGCAATCTATGCGTCGCTTGCCCCATCTCCATGCCTGATAGGGTTCCCGCAAAGCGGCGGCAGCGTTCGGTGCCAAAAATGCTCACTAATAGGAAGACGATGCTTATGGAAACAGCCTGGGTATCCCCGCCGGTCAGTCCTGAAGAGCAACTCGTGCGATCAGCCGCCGTGGTGGTGGATCTTGACGGCACCCTGGTAAAGACGGATCTTCTGCTGGAGTGTTTCCTGGTTTTGCTCAAGAAAACGCCCTACCTGGTGTTTTGTCTGCCGTTCTGGCTGTTGAAAGGAAAAGCGTATCTTAAGCAGAAAATTGCCGGCAGGGTTTCCTTGGATGCCGGTACTCTCCCCTTCCGTGAAGACGTCCTGGACTATCTGAAGGCGCAGCGCGCCGCGGGGCGCTCCATTGTTCTGGCAACCGCCGCCGACGTGCGGATTGCCCGGCAGGTGGCGGATCACTTGAAGCTCTTCGATTTAGTATTGGCTAGCGATGGGATTACGAATCTTTCCGGTGAAGCCAAGCGGAAACGGATCGTGAGCGAGTTCGGAGAGAAGGGCTTCGACTATATCGGCAACGACCGGAATGACCTGGCGGTTTGGGCTTCGGCGCGGAAAGCGATTGTCGTCAATCCAGGTGGACTGGTGGAATCTCAGGTCGCACGGGTGGCGCAGGTGGAGCGCACCTTCCGGGACCGGAGAAAAGGTCTTGCCGACTATCTGAAAGCCTTGCGACCGCATCATTGGTTGAAAAATTTACTGGTCTTGATACCGCTGCTTGCTGCCCATCGATTTGACGAGATAGCGCTGGTACAGAAAGCACTGCTGGCATTTGTGACTTTTGGATGTTTCGCATCGGCCGGGTATCTGATGAACGACCTTCTTGATTTGCCGCCGGATCGCGATCATCCGCGGAAGCGGTACCGGCCTTTCGCGTCGGGCGACCTCTCGATCTCCTATGGACTTGGAATGATTCCGGCGCTCGTTGTTCTTGGATGCCTGATCGGTACGCTGGTTTCCCCGATTTTCGTTGGCTTGGCATTGCTCTATTTCGGGTTGAGCGTGACCTATTCGCTGTATGCCAAGAGGGTTGTGCTGCTGGATGTGATTGTGCTCGCCGGGCTCTACACGCTGCGGATCATTGCGGGTTCGGCTGCTGTCGGCATCTGGCCATCGCCTTGGCTGCTGGCGTTCTCCACATTTCTATTCTTCAGTTTGGCACTGGTAAAGCGCTATAGCGAACTCGCCATGAACCACGTCCACGCGCGTGGATACGAAGTCGGCGACAAGGAGTTGCTTGCCTCCATGGGAATCGCCAGCGGTTATGTGGCGATCTTAGTGCTGGCTCTGTATATCAACACGGCGAAGGCACACATCCTCTATGAACGGCCCGAAGTCCTATGGTTCTTGTGCCCGTTGCTGCTGTATTGGATCAGCCATGTCTGGCTGAGTGCGCATCGAGGGAAGATGCCCGACGATCCGTTGGTTTTTGCCACCAGCGACCGGACCAGCCGCATCCTCATGCTGCTTATGTTGGCTAGCGGCGTTGTGGCGTTATGACCAGACATTTGGAGATCTGTCTTTTCGCTTTCCTCATCGTCTTAGTCTTAGCCGCCAGCCAGGAAGCAATTCCCCCGCGGAAGCAGTTGCAGGAATACCAGCCTGAAGTTCCCAAAACCATTCTGGAACTGCAGCAGTTTCGCCAGTCGCTTTCCGTTCCGGTAACATCCCGCCGGGCAAGACAAGGCATCGCTACGCTGGTCAATCTGAATCCCGCGGTGAACGCCTGGTATTTGCTGAAGGTCGCCTGGAAAGACAGCCGGGTGGAGGCCGCCTACCATTTGGAGAATCCGGCGCCGCAGAGCAGGAACCTGCTGCTGGATGAAAAGTATCCCTCGGGTCTGGTGATTATAGAGGGTGCTAACCGCTACGTCTGCGATCTTTTCGGAGCCGATGCCCTGGACCAGGCGAAAGCGTCGCCGCGTATCTTTTACCCGTTGTGCGAGGGTCGAATTTACGTGCGGAACACAGCAGCTGGAAATCGAACCACTCTCGAAGCGACCACGGAATTTGTTCGCGAGCGCCTGTGGGGCGGAGAGCAGATCATCGATTTGGGTCACACACTGCTGGGAGACGCCCATCGTGAGACCGGGAAGATGCAGGCAGAGGCGCAGGCTGCGGGTGCGCGGGCTGGAAAAGAGCCGGGCGGGCTGCCGCTGCCTGCCCTGATCGACGCGAAATATGCGGACCGGCTGCTGACATCGGACAATCTGGGGATCCAGTGGGAAGGCACGGGGAAAACAGGTATGACACCGGGAGCGTGGTACGGGGCGAGCGGAAACAAGGGTATTTACGTTAGCATCCTGCAGCCTAATCTGATCGACCCGGCAATTCTACGGAGTTATCGGGCGACTGTCAACGAGCTGGACAGCGTCGAGGCGGCTTCCTTGAGCTACCTGGTCGCGTTCGATCTCGACCGGTTTGAGCTGGGATATGCACTTGGGACAGAGCATCCAAAAGTGGGGTGGTCCGGTCACATGCTGGAGAAGATGAGGAACCCGGCGTTGCCCGGACCGGATGGCATAGGAACCGTTAGCCCCCTCATTTCGACTGGCCTGCTCAGCCCGGAAGAATCCCGGAAAACCGTGGCCACTTTCACGGCCGGTTTCAAGCGCGCGCATGGAGCGTTTCAATATGGGGATCTGGCGTTGCGGAATCATGGCAGCCATTATGGATTTATCGAAAATGGCGTGGTGTTCAGTAAACTTCAGCCCGGTTTGGCGACCATCATTGCGCTGAATGACGGCACTATTGAAATGAAGACCTGGGCGGAGACCGATGACAAGCTGCTGACAAAGATCAAACATGCACGCCAAAATGGCGTCCCGCTGATTGAGTTCGATGAGGCTTCGCGCGTGCCGGTTCCCGGCGCTTCAGTGAGCCGTTGGGGACCCGGGAATTGGTCGGGTTCGGCTGATCGATCCCTGCGCACGATGCGTTCCGGCGCCGCGCTGCAGCGGGTTGGTGGAAAGCGTTTTCTTATTTATGGCGTGTTCTCGGACGCGACACCTTCGGCGATGGCTCGCACCTTTCAGGCTTATCGTTGCGACTACGCCATGCTGCTGGACATGAATGCTCTTGAGCACACCTACCTGGCGGTTTACCGGAGGTCCGGCTCACAGATGTTTGTGGATCATTTACTAAAAGGAATGAGCGTATTGGAAAAGTCCGCCGGCGGCGAAGTGGTGCCGCGCTTTCTGGGGTATGCGGACAACCGCGATTTCTTTTACATGATGCGGCGCAGTAGCAAGGAGATCAAACCATGAGAATCTCGCGTGTACTGCCATTTGGAGTGATCGCACTGGCGATCCTGCTGGGACAATATCCTTCTTTTCAGCAGCAAAACGAAGCTCTGTTCCGGCAATTGCAGCGCGTGCATGGTTTGTCGGATGCCCAGATGAGTACCATCCGCGGGATCTTCGCCAAGTCCGGCTACATGGGGCAAGGGAACCCGGCGATCACCCGGCATCCGGTTTCGCCGGAAGAGGCGCAGGCGAAGCTGAATCGATTGGGGATCGAATATGCGAATCCCAGGTTCGAGAGGATTTGCGGCGGCAAGTTCATGGCGCCACTTTACAACGCGGCCACACAACGGCCGGAAGACGCAAAGGCGTGCATCGACCAGTTTGAATTCCCCGATATTCCGGCTGCCTATCCGGTAGTCTGGGTGAAGGCCCGCGAGGCGGCGGAAGTCTGCTGGACCATGGGCAAGCGCCTATGCGATGCGCATGAATGGGAGGGCGCGTGCGCGGGAAGTCTGGAAGCTCCGGATTACCGGTTCGATCTGGTGAAAGGGCTGAGCCCCGGCGCCGCCGTGGAACGAATGCGCAGTGCCCACAACCAAGCCGATAAAGGCAGCAAAAGTTGGAGTTATGGCCCGGCCTATAGAGCGGGAATTTGCGCTGCATCGAGCCGGAAGAGCCCCGGATGCAACGGAGGGGATTGGACGCACTGCGGTTCGAATACTTTTCCGGCTGGAGACTTTCCAGAGTGCCACAGTCCGCTGCAGGTCTATGACTTGAACGGCAACGCGGCTGAACACATGAATCTGCCTTTGAATGAAAGCCAGATGGCGAGCCGCGGAAGCCGGGAGTTAGGCTACACGGAGATGAAGGGCAGTTGGTTTATCTTTGACACGTATCGGGCTCATGAAGACTGGTGCCGCTGGCGGGCGCCGTTCTGGCATGGGAGCCGGGTGATGGACGAGCATAGCCACGCGAACTATCATTTGAGCTTTCGCTGCTGTAAGACGCTGCAATAAGCCTAGACGGCCCCAAGAGTAGCAGCGTCACGAATGATACCTTCATCGCTAAGAAGCTTGGATAATAGGGAATCCTGGAGAATGTCGTAGATGGATTTGAGCCGTCCATCAATTATTGCCATGCCGGCAATTAGCCGGATGCCATGGCTGTAATCGGCGTAGCCGGCGCCGTGAACGGTGCTCAATGGCTGAATGGGTTCGCCGGTGGTGCGGTGCCAACCGTAAATTGCAATGCGGTCCGGATGCAAGCGCAACCGGTTAGTGAGAACGACATCTTTCTTGTGCCCGGCAATTAGCACGCCGTAGGGAAATCCGCGGGACTGGAACTGCTTGTCGATCATCGCGTTGTGGACGCGGTAATACCCGGTGGACGTCATTTGCGGGCCGGCGGGCAGGGGCTGCGGATGGAAGCGGCAGGTGGATTGATTGTAAATGGCGTCGACGATCTTTCTGGTGGGCAGTACAAAGCCGAATCGATCGGCCACGGCTGTGGCCGTGTGGAAGTTCATCGGGATGCGCAGGAAATCGCTGTCGGACCCGATGGCCAGGTACTCCGGCATCACAAAGATCGTTGCCGTGGCGCTTTGCCCGCGTCCCAACCCGCAACTGAGCTTGACTGGGATTAGTTTTCTTAGGAAGCCGGGCACATTGCCACCCAGGAGCTGGCCCAAGATGGCACGCTCGCGTTGTTGCCGGTCCATATTCAAAACCGATTCGGCGAATTGGGATCCTGTGAGTGCTTGCGCGGCTCTGGGGGTAATGTTCCGGGTGAGGTCTGGTAGTTCCGGGGCAGCGGCGAATGATTCGGCAGCACGTAAAAATTGCGCGCTAACGGCCGAAAACGCCAGTTTGAACCCCGTGCGCCGCGTTAGGCTCCGCTCAAAGCGGGCGCCGGAGAATATCGAGGACAATCCCTCATTGTAACTTACTAATAGCTGGTGAAGAGTTTGCCCCAGTCTGTCTGAAGGGCCTTGTTGACTCTGGAGCGTCCTATGAAGTTGTACCAGTAGACGTCGTGATAGAGGATGGACGCCGCATACGACCAGGGTGCAATGTAGGAGTGCAGCAGCAAATGTTCCAGCCGTTTGAGCGGGCCCCAGTAGATCAACTTCTGTCCGCGGCTGGCAAGCGTATCGTCGACGTGAAAGTGAAAATTCACATTGGAGATGTCTTCGCCGACTACGTCGATTTCACGCACGTCGCCACAACCAAGCCCGCGCTCATGCGCGAGACGGATGAATTTGATCGAGAGCGGGTCAAAGCCCATCATCTTCGCGGCCACGGCATCAATGGCGACCATATCCGCACTGGCCAGAATATAATTTTTGACCAGCGGCACCATGCAGCGCGGGCCGGGGCCGTCGCCGGCGAACGTGCCGTCCATCACCGCGAACAAGCCTGGGTGGATCTCCTTCTGAATGGCGAGCAGATCAACCAGCGTTTCGTGGATCACGCTGTGGGTGTAATGGCGCTTCTCAAAGAGCAATCCGCCGAAGGCGTTCTTCATCGCTCCGGTCATCTGCGTGAACACATGGGTCTTCATGGTGGGCAGATGGATGATGTTATTTCCGATGAGCCGTTTGGGAATGCGGATGCCTTCGGGGAAGACCTTATCCAGGGCCAGCATTTTGGCCTTGGGTTTGAAGAGAATCCACTCCTCGCCGGGCTCATATAAATGGATATTGCGCAGGCCGTATTTACCGACCAGAACCTGTTTGTGCTTGTTGGCGATCTCGCCGCGCTTGGAATTCACCACGACTGTGCGATTGTGACAACCGTATAACTTTTCCTTGCTGTAGCCGTCTTCGAGGAGTGTGGAGATCACGCCGTCCAACTGCCAGGGCGTGGTGGAGCAGGCGGGATAGAAGTAGTGCCAACTGATATTGATCTTGAGCGCGGTATCGTTCTCCTTCGGCAGAAACTGCTGGTAATCCGCCAGCCGCATCAGATGCTTGTAATCGTCGATAACAGTGGCCGGAGCCGTCTTCAATACGGAAACACGAGAGCGCGCCATAAACCTTCCCGCGGCTAGCGCCGCTTCACCCGCACCCGCACCGACACGGAAGCGCAGGAAAGGGTTGTTGAACCTTCGCAGGTGACGATGTAAGTTGTGTTTTCGACCGGGCGGACTTCAACAGTTCCACTTCCGCCAAAAGTTCCAAGGTTGTGCAGGGTGTCGCTCGATTTCATTTGTTCTTCAATTACCACTTTGGTCGCACCTTTGATTGCCCAATGCAGAACAACCGTTTCCCCGGCTGCGATCACTTTCGGTTGCGCTTCGAATACAAAATCGCCGGATTTTTTCGCCCAGTGTTCCGGTACGGACCGTGCTGCAACTTGACTGCCGCCGGACACGCCGAAAACCACCAGCGCGAGTATGAAGCATTGCAAGATCTGTATCATTTAGATTTCGTCAGTCCGAAGATTTCGTCAGTCCGGGAAAATGGAGTGCACGTTGGGCTCCAGCGCATTCGCAAGGTTTACGGGAACTACTGCCGCTGGAAAAGTTCGTCTTCCTGAAATGCCCTCGGCATGCCTGCAACTTTCCCGACGTAGGCGCGCAGGTCGGTTACCGGCGCCGTGAGCACCATGTTGTTCTCATTGCCAAAAGCAACAAATTGATGGGCCGGGAACAACGGTAGTCCAGGCTGACGGACGAGATATTTGAAATCGATCCAGGCGATTGTCATCTTTGAGGCATCTACCCGGGCTCGGGCAAAGAGGTGGCCGGGGATCTGACAGGCTTCCATTTCCACGGGCCGGAAATCTGCCAACAGAACCTTGCCGAGGCGGGTGAGCCGCGCCTCTAGCCAGCCGCCGCTCTTGCCTTCTTCAACTACCGAATAGCGACCGGGCTTTGTTTCGGTGACTCTCCAGATTGTGTTATCATCAACGGTTTTCCACCTTCCGATTACGGCCGGCTCGGCGATTGTATCCTTTTCCGAATAGAGCGGTTGCAGCGATAGGATGTCACAGCCGGCAAGGAGCAGGCAAATTACGGCCAGGGCGATGCGGAGTATTATCACAGCATTCACAGTGTACAGCGTTTCCTGCACGCCAAGACTGCCGGTTAGAACATAAACTGGAGCCATGAGAGTTGTTGTCGCTGCGTTGCTGACAACGGGTTTGGCCTTTGGTCAGAATGCGGCCAAACCTACCGAACTGCAGCGTGCCATCGACGAATTCAAAGTTCAGTCGCGGGATATGGGGCTGCGCGATGACTCTCCCTCCGTTACCCAACATAATAATGGCGCACGAAAGTGGCGCTGGCATGGGCGTTTGTTTGAGAACTTTCGAAACGATATTCTGGACGCTGTGCCGCATGAAGTGGCCCAGCGCGGCGGCAATAAGGGGATATTGCGGCGCAATCAATTCGGCTTCAATCTAACTGGTCCGATTTATGTGCCGAAGGTTTATGACGGCGGGCGGAACACTTTCTTTACTTTCACGTATGAAGGCACTCGCGAGAAGATTGGACAAACATCGCTACGCACGATTCCCACAATGGCTGAGCGCTCGGGTGACTGGTCCTCTTCCGTAGATTCGGCCGGCCAGCTTTTGCCTGTCTACGATCCGCAATCGACCGGCAAGAATGCCGCTTACGATCCCGCCCAAGCGGTTTCGACTGAGAATCTGGAATACAATCGTGCGCCGTTTCCGGGAAACCGCATCCCTGCTTCGCGACTCGATCCCACGGCACAGAAGGCTTTGCAGCTTTACCCGGCGCCCAACGCGAATGCCGGTCCATTCTTCCAGAATAATTTCTTTGTGCTCTCGCCCGAAGTACACACCGCGGGCGGGGTTATTGTGAGCGTGGACCATACGCTCACCGATAAGCAGCGATTGACGTTCCATTTGAACTATTCGAATGGCATAGATGGCTCAATACGGTTGTTTGAGTCTGCCGCAAACCCGGGATCGCCGAATGTGGACCGGCGGTCGCGGAGCGCGGGACTTACGCATGTGTTCAACGTGTCCGCGCAAGCCGTGAACACGTTTTCGGTTTCCGCTTCCACTAGCCAGATGGAATACCAGCGCGAATTGGGTGGCGACGGCCTGCCGTTTCCGAGATATCGATTCGCTCCTTATTTATCGATGGGCCGATCCAATCCGAACTCGAAGTCGGCGCGGAATACATACGCGGCCAATGACGGATTCTCCTGTCACCGCGGGGCGCACCGGCTGGGACTTTCCACGCAGGTTATTGCCGAGCAGGTTCACATTTTCGCGCCGCGGTATCCCGCTGGCGACTTCGAGTTTTCCTCCGGGCTGACAAGTCTTCCGGGGATCGTCAATACCGGTCATTCCTTCGCCAGCTTCCTGTTGGGCGGGGCAGATTTTGCCGAACGGAGCGTGGTGATTTCGCCCTCGTATTTTCGCAAACCGCGGTTTCTGGTGTCTGGAGGCGATCAGTGGGAATTGCGCCAGGGGCTTACGGTGTCTGTTGGATTGACGCTGGATTCCACCGGGCCCAGGACGGAAAAATACGACCGGCAGTCTACCGTGGATCTTTCAGCGATCAACCCGGCGAATGGGTTGCCCGGGGCGTTGATTACAGCCGGCGACAATGGCGCCGGCCGCGCGTTTCAGCCCTGGCTATTCAAACTGGATCCGAGCGTGAGCATTGCTTGGACCTTTCTAAGCAAGACTCTCGCGCGGGCGAGTTATTCGCGATCTTACTCGCCGATTCCCGTTTACACTTCGCAATGGGGTACACAAGCATTTAACGGAACACCGACTTGGATTTCGGCCAATCCACAGTTGACTCCGGCGGTGACGCTGGGCCAGGGTTTGATCAATTCCGGGCCGCGGACGTTTCCCGATAAGAGACCGGACGCGGCAAATGACACGGTGGCCGATCTAATCGAGCCAACCGGCAGGCAGCCTACCTATCAATCCGCTGGACTCTCAATTGAACGCGAGCTGCCGGGACTGTTCGTCGTTACCGCGGGCTTCGACCATTCCGATGGACGCAATCTGCTGTTGAGTAATTCGGGGGCGAACCCCAACGCGATTCCGCTGACGGCGCTGGACTATCGCGATCAGCTAAACAACGAAGAGTTCAAGCGGACGTTGCGGCCCTATCCGCAGTACCAGCGATTTGAAGTCTATAGTTCCTGGCCGGAGGGCCACTACAAGCGGGACGCGGGCTATGTGCGGGTGGAGAAGCGTTCGTCGGCCGGCGTATCGCTTTCCGCCTCTTATGAATTTTCCAAGCAGATGGATGACTATTCCGGTCCGTATGGCATTCAGGATTTTTACAACCGCAAGAATGAATGGTCTATGACGGCGGGCAGCACGCCGCACAGGCTCTCGCTGACTTACGTTTACGAACTGCCGTTCGGGCCCAACCGGCTGCTGTTCCGCAATACGGATTGGAGGCGCTATTTCGCTGAAGGGTGGTCCGTCAGCGGAGTTACCAGTGTGACCAGCGGCGATCCAATGGGGTTGCATCCGCAGTTTAATAACACGGGCGGCGTGGTGGATGCGCTGAATGTGAATGTGGCGCCGGGTGTGGATCCGCATGTTTCGAATCCGGGTCCGGAGCTTTGGTTTAACCCCGCGGCGTTCGCGCAACCGGCCGATTTCACGGTAGGCGACGCTTCGCGCACGCATTCTTCGTTGCGCATGCCCGGGAATCAGAATCACGACCTGAGCGTGAATAAGCGTGTGGCACTGGGACCGGAGCAGAGCTTGGATCTGAGTCTGGTGGGATTGAATTTCATCAATCATGCGAACTGGAATGACCCGGACACGATGATTGGCCCGGCTTCGGCGCCGAATGTCAATGCCGGCCGGATCATCGGTTCGCGCGGCGGCCGTGTGATGCAGATTGGGATGAGGTTCAGCTTTTGAGGAGCTTGCGCAAAACGGACTCGCTTCCGGCGGCTAAGTCCGCCGGGTCTCTCGTTCGATCGGCGCCGCCGGATGCGGCCTTTCCGCTTCTGATACGCTTCCTGGCGGTGTTTGTGCTTGCTTGCGGCTTGCGTGCCGAGCCGGCGGTAAAACCGGAACATGCGCCGTATCGGATATCGTTCTGGCGTTCAGCCGGCGATCCGGTGACGCGTACGGATCTGAAAGTAACGCTGAATGGAACGGACGCCAAGCTGCTGCGCTTGAGTTCCGCCTCCGACGATCTGGTGCTGTTGATGGTGTTGGATCTTGCGGGAGATTTATCGTTGGTGGATTCGGCGCGCGCGGCACTGATCGCCGGGTTGGGGGCGCTTCCGCCGAATACAGCGGTGGGACTGCTGCGCGCGCAGGATGGGTTGCGGGTGCTTGCCGATCCGGGGACAAGCAGGCAGAAGCTGGGCGAGATCATCAACGGCCTAACCATCAGCGGACGCGCTGGCTTGCTGGATACTTTAGAGCCGGTCGCCCAATTGACCGATTCCATTCTGGCGAAAGCACGGGTCCGTTTGGCAGTGCTTTATGTGACG
>JANXXV010000685.1 GCA_025350445.1 Bryobacteraceae bacterium
ATTGACCGAGATACCCGACAGTGACGGGGCATCCCAACGATTGACTCGCAGCACGGCGGTGCGATACACGCCCGAGGCCGAGGCGGTAATTTGGACGTCCTGCGAAGAAACAGGCGA
Source organism: Bryobacteraceae bacterium (assembly GCA_025350445.1). Next base: position 118 of record JANXXV010000685.1, read on the forward strand.
AGTGGTTTGAATCGGGACGTTCGCCGAAAGGGCCTTCTCCGGAACGGTGACAAACATCTGTACTTTCACAATGCTGTCGTTCGCCGATGAAAGTTGAACCAGAAAGCCGCCGGAGGGCGCCGGCGCATTCAGCAAAACCGTAGCGGAAACCGGATCACCAGCCATCACGATCACGCTTGACAGCGTTAGACCGGCCAAGCCAATCCTGTTCGCGGGCAGGCTGGAAACAGTGAAATCGACAGCGTTCGAAGGTATCGTTTCCGCAATCACCGACAAATGAACAATCCCTACACCATCTGCTTCGGCGGGGATTACGACGTTCACTTGATCCAGTCCGAAGAATCCGGGCGCGGGCCCGGCGTACTCCACCGGAAGATCGAGTGTTTCACCGGAATCGGTGCGCCCACGCGCCGTGACCTTCGACGCCGCGGCGAGCCGGATTCCGCTTCCGTACACTGCCAGACGGGTTCGCTTGTCGTTGCCGCCGTTCTCCAAAGTCTCCACCAGAAAGGGATCGGCGGCGTAGGTGACGGCATTGAGAATCGACCCGAGTCCGGACCCGTTTCCGTTGCTGGAAAACAACGCGGGCGCCACCTTCCGGATTTCGGCGGTGCCGCGGGCTGTGGCAAGCGGCGAAACTGCCGAAACCATAGCGGTTCCGGGCTGCACGTCTTCGGGAACAATGAGATTGATCTGGCCTGGCGACACGTAGACCAACGCCGCGGCGTGTCCGTTGAACGTAACGGAGGCGCCACCGACCTGCGTGGGCAGTTGACCGGAGCCGTCGAGCTGCGCGGACTGCGTGACAGCCGAGAGAGAAGTTCCAAAAACCGACACCAGCGAACCGGGAGAAATAGTGGATTGATAGTTGGCCGCCGAGACGACCGTGAGCTGATTTTGCGCCGGTGCCGGAAATACGCAGAGTGCAAATAGTAGAGCGGCCCTGGACATACCTTCATGACGCAAAGGCGCCGCGTTTAGTTCGATGCGCCGGGTATCGTCTTTGTAAAGACGGGGCGGCAGCTCCACGTCAGTGATCCACCGGCTTTGAGCCAGTGGCCTTCAAACGGCGACTGCCATCTGGCTGAATCGCGCCATATGCTCCACTTTCTCTTTAGCGCGGCCAGAGTCAATGGATTCAGCCGCCAGTTCAACGCCATGCAAAAAGCTGGTGGCTTTGCCTGCCGCAACCAGCGCCGCGGATGCGTTCACCAGCACCACGTCGCGCTTCGGCCCCGGCTCGCCACTCAGAATCGCACGTGCAATTTCGACGTTCGTGGCTCGGTCGCCACCGCGTAAATCGGCAATCTTCGCTGTCTTGACTCCAAAATCCTTCGGTGTGAGCAGGTGGTGGGCGATGGCGCCACGACGAATCTCGAGCACCAGGGATTCGCCGGTGGTGCTGATCTCATCCAAGCCCCCGGCACCGTGAACCACAAATCCACGCTGCAATCCCAGCGCCCCCAGCGCCTCGGCCATCAGTTCAGCGGCTGCCGCGGTCGGAGCGCCTACCAGTTGCACAGTGGCCCCGGCAGGGTTCGTCAGCGGACCCAATAGATTGAAAGCCGTCCGCATTTTGAGTTCCAGCCGGGCTGCCTGCGCATGTTTCATGGCCGGATGCATGGCTGGCGCGTAAAGGAATCCGATTCCCACTTCGCGGATGGACGCCGCCGTCCGCTCCGGCGTGAGCTCGATGTTGATGCCGAGCCCTTCGAAAACATCGGCGCTGCCACACGAACTCGATAGCGACCGGTTTCCGTGCTTCGCCACCTTCACCCCGGTGCCGGCCACCACAAAGGCGGCAACGGTAGAGATATTGAACGTATTCTGACCGTCGCCACCCGTTCCGCAAGTGTCGATCAGGACTTCCCCGTTCAGTTGCGGCACAACTTTAGTGGAGCGCTCCCGCATCGCGCGCGCGAAGCCCAGAATCTCGTCCGGCGTCTCGCCTTTCATCCGCAATGCTACCAGAAACCCGGCAATCTGCGCTGTGGTGGCGTGGCCGGCGAGGATCAACTCCATGGCGCGTTGAGCATCCGTGGCGGTAAGGTTTTCGCGGCTGGCGGCCCTGTGCAGGAAGGCGAGAAACGGCATGATATAGTATGGAATTCGGCTTTCAGTGCGATACTAACACGACCCGCCGGAGCCCACAATATCCGATGAAAATCCATGAATACCAAGCCAAGGCAATATTGGCCAAATACGGAGTCCCTGTGCCGCGGGGAGAAGTGGTTTTTACGGCGGAAGAAGCGGAAGCAGCGGCCAAGAAATTAGGCGGCGGCGTGGTGGTGAAGGCCCAAATCCACGCCGGCGGACGCGGCAAGGGCGGCGGCGTCAAGCTGGCCAAAGATCCTGCCGAGGCCGCGGAAGTGGCGAAAAAGATCCTCGGCATGACGCTGATCACCCACCAGACAGGCCCTGAAGGCCGGCTGGTGCAGCGCGTCCTGGTGGAAGAGCTGCTGCCCATCGCGAAAGAACTGTACGTTGGCATTGTGCTGGACCGCGCCATTGGAAAGACGGTGTTCATGGCGTCTTCCGAAGGCGGTATGGATATCGAAGAGGTAGCCGCGCACACTCCCGAGAAGATTCTGAAGGAAACCATCGAGCCCGGCTTCGGTCTGGCGGCATGGCAGGCGCGGAAACTGGCGTTCGGCATCGGCGTTCCGGCGGCTAGCGTAAATGCCGCCGCGGCCTGCATGATGGCGCTGGCGAAAGCGAGCGAGGAGATGGACGGCTCGCTGGCTGAAATCAACCCCTTGATTTTGACCGCGGACGGAAAGGTGGTTGCCCTGGATGCGAAATTCAGCATCGACGATAATGCCATGTTCCGGCACAAGGATCTGATCGATCTTCGCGATTTGAACGAAGAAGATCCGCTCGAGGTGGAAGCTTCCCGGTTCGGATTGAACTACATCAAGCTGGATGGCAACGTGGCCTGCATGGTGAACGGCGCCGGATTGGCCATGGCGACCATGGACATCATCAAGTACGCCGGTGGCAGCCCGGCGAACTTTCTGGACGTCGGCGGCGGAGCCAGTGCGGAGCAGGTGAAGAACGCATTCCGCATTCTGCTTTCCGATAAGAGCGTGAAGGCCGTGCTGATTAACATTTTCGGCGGCATTCTGCGTTGCGACACGCTGGCCACCGGTGTGGTGAACGCGGCTCGCGAATTGAACATTCAGGTGCCAATCGTGATCCGCATGGAAGGAACAAACGTGGAGCTTGGGCGGCGGATTCTGGCTGAATCCGGATTTAATTTCACAGTAGCCGACGGCATGAAAGACGCCGCGGAGAAAGTAGTGAGGCTGGCGCAATGAGCGTTCTGGTTAATGAAAATACGCGCCTGCTGGTGCAGGGTTTCACTGGGAAAGAAGGAACTTTCCATGCGACCCAGGCACTGGCTTATGGCACCAAGGTAGTAGGCGGAATCACGCCGGGCAAGGGCGGCACGAAACATTTGGACCTGCCCGTGTTCGACACCGTGGCCCAGGCAGTGAAGGAAACCGGAGCCAATGCAACGGTGATCTTCGTGCCTCCGCCGTTCGCCGCCGACGCCATCATGGAAGCCACTGACGCCGGGTTGGCGCTGGTGGTCTGCATCACGGAAGGCATTCCGGCGCTGGATATGGTCAAGGCCTGGCAGTTTCTGCAAGGCAAGCAGACGCGTCTGGTGGGGCCGAACTGCCCTGGCGTCATCTCGCCCGGCAAATGCAAGATCGGAATCATGCCGGCGCACATCCACCTGCCCGGCCATGTGGGCGTGGTTTCGCGATCCGGCACGCTGACTTACGAAGCAGTTGGCCAATTGACCAAGCTTGGCATCGGCCAGTCGACCTGCATCGGCATCGGCGGCGATCCTATTATCGGAACCACGTTCATCGATGCCATCAAGCTGTTCAATGAAGACCCGGAAACGCACGCCATCATCATGATCGGCGAGATCGGCGGTAGCGCGGAAGAAGCCGCGGCCGCATACATAAAAGATCACGTCAAGAAGCCGGTGGTGGGTTTCATCGCGGGCCAGACCGCGCCGCCCGGACGCCGCATGGGCCATGCGGGAGCCATCATCTCCGGCGGATCTGGAAAAGCATCTGACAAGATTGCCGCGATGGAGGCTGCGGGCATCACCGTGTGCGCTTCGCCGGCCGAAATGGGAGAGAAACTAAAAAGCCGTCTATGAGTGAACGTACATTTGCAATTATTAAGCCGGATGCCGTGGCCGCTGGAAACACCGGCGCGATTCTGGCACTGATCGAGAAGAATGGGTTCAAGGTTCTTGGTCTGAAGAGAATTCGTCTTTCGCAGGCACAGGCGGAGAATTTCTACGGGGTACACCGCGAGCGCGGCTTCTTCGGCAGCCTGGTGACCTTCATGACCGAAGGGCCGGTGGTGGTTTTGGCGCTGGAACGCGAAGATGCGGTGGTGAAATGGCGTGAACTGATGGGCGCCACCAACCCGGCGAACGCCGCGGAAGGAACCATTCGGAAGCTGTTCGCTACCAGCATTGAGCGGAACGCCGCGCACGGGTCCGATGCTCCGGAAACCGCCGCGGTGGAGATTCCGTTCTTCTTCAGCGGTTCCGAATTACTGTAGAGCAGCCGCTTCTCGCAAGAGGGCCGGGACCAGAACTCGTGTCCCGGCCCTCTTATCGTTTTATTGCGCGAGTTTAACTGCCTGACGCCCGACCAACTGCCAGCCCTGCGATCCCTTCACCCAGACGTGAAGGATGTCCAGATTGGCGGTTGTGCTCTTGCCGGCTGTGTTGTTGGTGATATCCACTTTCCCTTTCACCAGGGCGGTATTTCCATACACGCGAACCGTGTTAGCCGTGAAAGTAATGGCTTCCACAGTGGCGGCGCCAGTGGTGACGGACTTGATGACATCCGCCTTCGTTTCATTCTTGCCGCTCGAATGGGTATAGCTGAGATCGGCATGCAATAGTTTTTCGAGAGCGGCTTTATCCTTCGTCATGGTCGCATGCTTCCAGGCGTCCATGGCCGCTAAAACGTCCTTTTCACCTTTTGATTCGGAACCGGCGGCGGAAAGTACCGACGCGGAGAGGAGGAGCCACATCCATTTCTTCATAGGCCAATATCATATAGCAAATTGGCTGGTGCGTTTGGTATCGGGTACGGGAGGCGACCAAGGCCACTTCAATCCCTGCCGCGGATGCGACAAGCTGCTCAGCGGAACACTGACAGAAGGCCCCTCTCATTCAATACCGTCTTCGAGTTTCAACCGAAACCGTTAGTCTCCCTATGCAAACCCACCAGCGCATCGTCGGCTACGTGAACAAACCTATCGGCTACGCTGTCATCTTTTGACTGGCTGCTTGAAAGCTGCGGATGCGGACCACCCGACATAGTTCTCACTGATGATATTCGTCACGGTCGACACTGAAGTCAAAGAGCCCGTCAGGCGCTGGCTATATGGCTATTTATCAGACCATCGATTCGCGCGGCAGCGCTCATGACCGCGGGAAGAGAGTCAAGAACGGCATTAAGTTGGGCACTAGCTGCAATTTCACGGTCCATCTGAACTGCTAGTTCGCGCAGTTTCTGTTCATCCGCAGGATCGAACTGAACGACAACCCTCGCCACCTCCAGGTGCACCTGCGTGAACTCCAGAGTGCGCGTGCGAAGATCGAGATCCGATATAGATGACAAGATCGCAAACTTTTGGTCGGTCGGGAGGCCTGGCATGCGCGCGCGCAACGCGTTTTTATAGGCCTGCAGTTCCTCAATCGACAATCTATTCAGCAGCGTCAAATCTTCAATTGTTGTTGCCACTTTTTGCCTCCTTTCCACATTTCTTGATTTTCGCTTCGGCAATGGCCAATAGCCTGCCATTGGTGTCGTCTCTGGCTTTTTGGAGGGGTTTTAAGTCCTCCTTTTCCGCCGTCGCTAGCTTGTCGGCGAGGCCCTTCACTACTGCCGTCAAATCCGTCTCTTCCGCCGAGAGTCCGGCACATTGAAGCGTGGTAACGTTAGCCTGCACTGCCTGCCCGAACTGTCTTGCTTCCTTGACTCGATCGATAGATCCCTTTTTTTCCGAAAGATCCGTGAGCAGTTTGGCCAATATGCGAATGTTGGCCGATTCCTGATCGAGGTCCTGCAGGCCAGCCATGAATCGCTTGTAGCTATCCAACTCTTGGCTCACGGAAGTGCGGTTCGTCTCGAAATCATGCCGTGCGTACCGCATAAGTGCGTCCCGCAAGCGCGACTCATTCAGTTCGAGACGCTTGCTGGGAGTTTCCAGGAGAAGGTCGTCCTTCAGTTTTGTCACAGATTCCAACCTCTCGGTTTCGAGTTGGCCCAGCGCATCCTGCTCGCCGGCGTGGTCGAGGATTTTCGCGATCTTTCCGTAGCCGGTTAATTGCGCTCGAATCTGCTCGTCAACGCTCTCCTGATATTTTTGTAGGGTTGCCGATACCTGTATCGCGTATTCGCGCGCTACCGTATCGGAGCAGCCGGTGACCAGCATTGAGGCGGCAATCACAAAAATGAAATTTGGGTTTCGCATGGTAAAGTCTCAGTCCACGTGTTAGAGCCTTAGTCCTTCGTAGAGATAATGGCCGGAATTGCTACCGTCGCCGCGGTATAAATGATCTGGGAGATACTTTCAGGCCGGATTCCGCCCTTGTAGAAAAGCGAGAGCCGCTGTGTCCCCGAACTGATCGCAATCTCGTATGCTCGCGCTTCAACCTGACTCTTGCGGATCTCGTAGCGCTGCTCCGCTTGAGCAAGCCTAAGTGTCTTAAGATTGCCCGGCATCGTCCCTCGGGCGGCAATTGCAGCGGCATCGAAAAGCGCCTGTATCGCGAAGTCAAGATTCGCCGGATCAGCGTTAGAAGCCTCACGGCCCGCAAGACCACGAATAGTTTTCACGACCTTCGCTGAATTCTCAGCGTTCAAACGGTCGAGTAGTGACTTACAATCCGCACGGAGATCGCCTATCGTCGCCAGATCATGTTTTTCGCGCAGAAGAGCACTGACCAAATCACGGCTATGATCGGCTTCCACTTGTAACCGTCTCACTTCGAGATCATCCAGGCCGGATTCGAGAGCAAGAAGTTGCCGTCTTACATCGTCGACCTTTTTCTGGTTCTGATCTATCAGAGAAGCCGCGGTCGTCGCCTCACCAATGATTTTCCCAGCAAGCGCAGTTGCGTTTGCCGCTTCACCGCCGCTGGCGGTCTCCTTCTTGGACACCAGAAACTTGATCAATTCGCCGGCTGCCGCATTGGCATCAGCGCCATAGCTGAGCAACTTCACGGCACTTTCTCCGGCGTTAGAAGCAGAATCAACTTTTCGCTTTTGAATTCGCTTCTTGGCTTGCAGAATCGATCCTTCTATCCGGAGAACATCCGCCTGGTACCCGATAAGATCGTCATCGCTCGAAGCAGACGCCACCGAGGCTTCGCATGCACTGCGGACCGAACTCCAGGTCCCCATAGCTAGCGCGTTTATCGTATTCTGCAGGGCGACCGTCGCACCACTGAACAAGCTGTCAGCTTCCAGTTTCGCCAAAGTATCCAGGTTCTTCAGTTCTTTCTCGAAAATCGTTCCCGTACTCAGAGTCTTGCCAGCCTCGGCCGCCTTCTGTGCTGCTTCGTCTCTGGACTTGTCATACAGCCGCTGACCAGAAGCCGCGGCGGTAACTACCAGGAGCGCTCCGGCACCTATAACCTTGAACTTGATGTTGCTCATCATTCCCCTCTGAACCTTGGCTGAAGGACCGATTTCACAGACGGTCCTTCCCTGCGCCGCTCAAATCGCCTACGCATCCACATCCACATCCACGCATCCGTATCGCGGCACTCGACAGCTATAGCGGGGAATGAGAAGAATACGGGACATCTTTCGATTTCTTTTTTCACGCGGAAGTAGTCTGCGACGATCTGGCCGCTAGCCTATGCAAACAATCTGGCATTGCCGTTCAGGAGTCCAGCAGATCCGAATCTGGAACCGGACTGGGGCATCGGGGTAATCCCAGCGCACAATGGACGTGGCGAACGTTCTACTTCACACCAGGAGATTTGTTCCGCCGGGTGTAAACTGCTACTCAGTGCAAAGGAGCCTCACAGTGAACTATTCCCGCAGAGATTTGAGCCTGTTACTACCTGCCCTGGTGGCGGCGAACGCCGCAGCCGCCGAACCCGCCACGCTGCCCTCCAAGGCCTACTTGTTCGATGAACTCACCGTTCGCAAGACAGGCGAAAACCGCTCCCGGGCCATGTTCAACGGCCTGACGCACAGCGGCTTCCCCGTGGAGATGCACCAGACGGAACTGGCCCCCGGCGACGCACCGCATCCGCCGCATCATCATGTTCATGAGGAGATGATGATGGTACGGGAGGGAACCATGGAAGTGACAATCTCCGGCAAGGTATCTACTCTTGGCCCCGGTTCGGTTGCCTATGTGGCATCGAACGAAGAGCATGGCTGGCGGAACGTGGGAAAGACCCGCGCACACTATTTCGTAATCGCCCTGGGCCAAGGCAAACCCTAAACGAAACAACATCGGCCGGTGAGCCTCTCATATCTGGGGGATTTGATGCGAACCTGGCTTGTCATCTTTGCGGTGGCGGCTTCAGCCGCCCTTAGCGGTTGCACGTCCACAGTAGAGCAAACGGAACGGCCGCGGATCAACGATGCGGACACGGCTTCCCAAAAAGCCGGCAAGGTGGCTCACGAAATGGTAAAGGAAACCGACGAAGCGGCGCGGAAAGCGGGCACTGAAATTAAGAAGGCCGCGAAGGGATTAAAAGAAGGCTGGAAAGAAGCCGAGCACGAAGATCCTATTAAAAAGAAACCCTAACGTTTCACCAGCGCCGCGATCGCTTTTCGCGTCTGTTCCAGCGTTCCGCGAACGGATTCCGCGGGTACGCTCTGGACGATGGGTGCGAACAATCGCCCTCCTCCGAATGGAACATCCCTGGTGAGCGTGATCGCCTCGCATTCGATGTACACTCCGTGATCCCGTTCTTCGAAGAACCAGTAGACGTTTAATCGCCAAAGCAAGCCGCGGTCGTTGCCCACCGGCAATTCGTGTTCTTTAGCGGACCCGGCGTCGGCTACCTCGGTGATCCGGGTGCTGTAGGCCTTGCTGTAAGCGCGATTGGCGTCGAGCGAAACGAATCGAATCTCCTGATCGGTATTGAGTACGTCAGAGAGGAAAAACTTGGCTTTCACGATTCGCATATACACCACAAAGTCGTTTCCTTTGCGGGAGCGGACGTGAACGTCGGCAACTTCCGGATAAATCTCTTTGTGCCGCCTATAGTCTTGCGTTACCGTCAGCGCATCCACCAGCGTGCCGCCGGGAATAAATGCGGCGCCAATAAAATCGTGGATCAACCCGCCTTTGACGGTGACGGTACCTTTGTCAACGGACGGTTCCACCACAACGACGCCCTGCGTCAACTTCTGATGACGCTGAGAGGCTTCGTCGGACCACAGAAATTTCTCTCCGCGATGGCGCGGCGCCAGACGGGCTTCCACACCGGCAATATGACGGTCAAAGGCTTCGACTGTTTCCTTCTTGAGTTCCACCCCACAAACAGCCATGGGGAATGCCAACAGAGCCAGGGCCACGCCAAAGCCCGTAGCGATATGTCGGCCATGTGTAATCCATTTCTGCCTCAGAGTAAACAATCCTCATAATAGCTTCGCATGGATTGGTTGCCTTACGGCACGCAAGGCGTATCGGAAGGCCGGACGAATGTAACCTCGCGCAGTTTTGCGCCATCCCCAAAACGCATTTGCACTTCCACCGGGCCCCGGTCGCACTCAAATCGGACACGAGCTTGTTTCTTTCCGTCGCCGCTAACAGTCTCGCCCACGCGGCAGTTCCCATGAGAATTCCGCAACGCGGCCATCTGACGCGGCAATTCCGGAATGGCTAACGCCTTCAGCCGTTTTGCTGAAGGCTTCCCGACCAGCGACGCCAACTCGTCCCCCGCGGCCTTCGTCTTTCCTTCCAGTCTCACTGCCGGCGTAAACCGCAGGAATTGCAATCGCGGAGGCATGGTGGGGGCAAGCGTGAACGCGGCATCAACAATTCCACGGTCGCAGCCAAGCCGAAACTTGCCGCGCAGCAGATTTTCCGCCTGGACTTCTCCAATCTGTCCGCACTGGCCCATATCGGCCTTGATTTTCCCGATCTCTTCCCGGCGCTGCTCAGCCGAAGTATCGAGGAACAAATTATCCGCGGCCAGCGCCTCGGCCTCCACATCGTTCCACTTGCTCCACAACCGCAAAATAGAGTCGCGAGTCGCCGTTAAGGCCGCGGAAGGCGGCAGCTCGCGCGGCCGAAGCGCGCCGGTCTTCCGCAGCGCATCGAACGCATCGTTCATGGGAGGCGCAGGTCCGGCGTACGTGAGATTGGCCATCGCAAACATGCCAACGCCGTAATCGGGAAGCCACATCATGTAACTGCCGAATCCAGGCAATCCGCCGCCGTGCCCTACAATGTGCTCGAAGCGGCAATCGGTTGAGATCCTCAACCCGTAACCGTAGCTGTTCACGCCCGCCTGCAGCGGTGCGTCCGGAGCCGGACGGCTCGCCGTCAGATTACTCGTCCGCGCGGCCCGCTGCATTTCGCGTTGGGAACTTCGCCGGACGGGTCCGCTCTCTTCGTCATCGCGCGGCGGATACGCTGATAGTTGGTACGCCACGTACTTGGCGAGGTCCCCAGCCGTAGTAACCAGCCCGCCCATCGCACCGAACGTGCCGTGCGCCAGCGAAGGCTCCTCCACATATTGATCGCCGATTTTCTTGTAGCCTATCGCGCGAACGCCGGCCGGAATCGTTTCCGGCTCAAGCGAGGACGCACGCATCCCGATCCGCGCCAGAATCTGCTTCTCGAGATACTCGCGATACGGCACGCCGGAGGCCTTGGACACAATCCGCCCCAGCAACGCGAAGCCGTAGTTCGAATACCCGTAGGCGGTATCCGGCGCCGTGGAAAACGGAAGACCCTGTTGCAGCCACTGCGTCAACTTCTCTTCGCTAACAGCAAGCTGCCGATCGCCCCACGGATTGTCCTCGGGAAAACCAGCGCCATGCGTCAGCAGCTCTCGAATCCGGATAGGGGCAGTGTCGCGCGTAGGATACTTCCACTGCGCCATTTCCGGAATCCATTTTGCGGCAGGATCCTCGAGCGAGAGCTTCCCCTCGTCGCGCAGCTTCAAGACGGCAAGCACGGTGAAGCTCTTCGTCATGGATGCGATGCGGAAGGCGGTCTCAGGCGTTACGGCATCTTTCGATTTCCGGTCGCGCACTCCGAAGGCCTTCACCAGAACCAGTCCGCCGTCGATCACCACGCCAAACACCATCCCCGGAATGCCCTTCTGCTGTTGAAATTTCTCGAAGAGCTTTTCGATTTCGGGAAACGCGGCTTCCAGTTTCGATCTCCGGGCCGGGTCTGTGAAACGCGGGACCGGCAAATTCTCCGCCGCGAAGGAGGGCGGCAACAGTCCAAGAAGGGCTACGGCTGCGGACAGTTTCATAGTCGATCCCTATATTGAAGCATGGGCCGACAGGGAATCTCCCGATAGTCTTCAATTCGCGATGATATCATCGTAGTGTCAGAAATAACGATTCCGGCGAACCTGGCGCAAGAAGAGGTGGATGCGAATGCGTGTTGAAGTGCGAAGCCTGATTTTTGCCTTGCCGGCGGCCGGGCTGCTGCTGGCGGCGGCCTCGTCCACTTCGAAACCCCCAATCTCCGGAAAGACGTCTGCTATCCAGGCGGGCACCGCCGCCAATTTCGACACTGCCGTAAAACCGATCCTCACCGAGACATGCGTTGGATGCCACAACGACCGCATGGCCTCAGGCGGGTTGAACGTACTGGCGTTTTCCACACTCGGGTCTATTAGCGAACAACGCGAGGGCTGGGAGAAGATTCTGCAGAAGATCGGCTCGGGTGAGATGCCGCCCAAAGGGATTCCGCGGCCGTCTGACGCCCAGATAGACGCGATGATGAAGTTTGTCCGCGGCGAGTTTGACTGGGCGGACCGTAACGTGAAGCCCGATCCGGGCCGGGTGACCGCGCGCCGCCTGAACCGCAACGAATATTCGAACACCATCCGTGATCTGCTCGCCGTGGATTTCCGCGCCGAGAAAGACTTCCCCTCCGACGACTCCGGTTACGGATTCGACAACATTGGCGATGTGTTGACTATTTCTCCGGTGCTGATGGAAAAGTACATCAATGCGGCGGAACGAATTGCCGCCCGGGCCATCGGCGCCGATCCGCTACCCAAGCCGCTGGAAGCGCAGTATCACGCGAAAGATAAGACTATCCGCCGGCCCGACGTCAGCACCATTGAAGCCACTCACCGCGTCGAGTGGGACGGCGAATATACGGTGAGAATCGGCTTGCCCGGAGAACGCGCCGCCGATGCGAAGCCGGTAACCATGAACTTCTACATGGACGGAAAGCTGCTGCATTCAGCGCAAGTGGAAACCAAGCCGTCGAAGCTGGTTTATTTCAATCCGTATTCCGACGAAGAGATGCATCTTACGTTGCCCGAAGGCGACCACGTTTTCCGTGCGGCTTTCATGAACGACGATTTCGTAAAAGGATTGTCCGAGAAGGACGCCTACAACTCGAAGAAGAACAAGTTCATCGATTCCATCACCTTTGTTGGTCCATTTGCGTCGAAGACCGAAAAGGCGAGCCGTAAGAAGATCCTGATTTGCGATCCGAACTCCGGCCAGGCTTGCGTGGAGAAGATCGTAGCCACCGTGGCGAGGCGTGCCTACCGCCGTCCGGTGACGAAGCCGGAAGTGGCCGCACTGATGAAGTTCGTCGCCATGGCGAAGGCGGAAAAACAGACCACGGAACAAGGGGTTCAACTGGCGCTGCAGGCCATTCTTGTATCCCCGCATTTCCTGTTCCGCATCGAGCGCGATCCCGATCCGAACGATCCCTCAAAGGTCCACAAGATTTCAGAAATCGAATTGGCGTCGAGGCTCAGCTACTTCCTTTGGAGTTCCACCCCGGACGACGAATTGCTGAGTCTAGCCGAAGCGAACAAGCTGCGCCCGCCTGGCGTTTTAGACGCGCAGGTGAAGCGCATGCTCGCCGATGAACGTGCCGCGGCGTTCGCCTCCAACTTCGCCGGCCAGTGGCTGGAAACACGAAATCTGGATAGCGTGAAGCCCGATCCGCAGAAGTTCCCGGAGTGGGGCGCGGATCTGCGCGACGCGATGAAGTCGGAAACCCGCCTCTTCTTTGAATGGGTCTTGCGCGAGAATCGCCCCATGTCGGACTTCCTGGACGCCAGGTACACGTTCCTCAACGACAGGCTCGCCAGGCACTATGGAATCGCCGGAGTCACCGGCCCTGAGTTTCGCCGCGTGGAACTCACGACCGATCAGCGCGGCGGCATTTTAAGCCAGGCCGCGGTGCTGACGGTATCCAGCTACCCCACCCGCACCTCACCCGTGATTCGTGGGAAGTACGTGCTCCAGAACATTCTCGGCACGCCGCCGCCACCGCCGCCGCCCGATGTTCCGGCTCTCGATGAGAAAGCCGTAGGAAGCACCGGGTCGCTGCGCCAGCAACTGGGCGTGCATCGCGCAAATGCCATTTGCGCCTCCTGCCATAACAAGATGGATGTGCTCGGTTTCGGTCTGGAAAATTACGATGCCATCGGCCGCTGGCGCACCATGGACGGCAAGTTCCCAATTGACGCCAGTGGCACGTTCCCGAACGGGAAGTCGTTTACCACGCCGGCGCAGATGTCGGAACTTCTCAAAGGCAATCTACCGGAATTCTCCCGCTGCCTGACCGAAAAGATGCTGACCTACGCACTGGGCCGCGGCGTGGAGCGATACGATCGCAGGGCGCTGAACGATATCAACGCGAAACTAGCCGCTGACGACTATCGTTTCCAAACGCTCTTGAATGAAATTGTGAGGAGTTTGCCATTCCAATCGCGGCGTGGTGAAACTCCGAAGAAAGATCCCGCGGCAAAACCTTAAGGAGTTGGCACAACGATGATTACCGGGAAGGCATTAGCAAGGCGAACATTTCTACGCGGTGTGGGAACCACGATCGCACTTCCGTTTCTGGATGCGATGGTGCCCGCCTTGGCGGCGGCGACACCGAAGGCCCCCGTTCGCATGGGTTTTGTCTACGTGCCGAACGGCATGGACGTCCGCAACTGGAACCTGGACTACGAGGGCAAGCTCGGCGAACTATCCCGCATCATGAAACCGCTGGAGCCCTTCAAGCAGGACATCCTGGTGCTGGGCAATCTCACGCACAACAACGGACGCGCGCTGCTGGACGGACCTGGCGATCACGGCCGCTGCTGCGGTTCCTACCTTACGGGCGTGCAGCCGCGCAAGACGATGGTCGACATCAAGGCCGGCATTTCCTGCGACCAGATTGTCGCCAATCAGATCGGCAATAAGACCAGGTTCCCGTCGCTCGAGCTCGGCCTGGAAGATGCGCGCCAAGCGGGTGACTGCGATTCCGGTTACTCCTGCGCGTACACGAACAATCTCGCGTGGCGCAGCGAGACCCAACCGTTGCCGCCTGTTCTCGATCCTCGCGCGCTGTTCGAACGCCTGTTTGGAAACGGCATCGCCCTCAGTCCGGAAGCCCGCGCGCGCCAGAGCAAGTACCGCCGCAGTATTTTGGACTTCGTCACCGGCGACACTAAGAAACTGGAGACCAACCTCGGCCCAACCGACAAGCGGAAGCTGGAAGAATACCTTAGCTCCATCCGCGAAATCGAGCGCCAGTTGGAAAAAGCGGAGAAGGACAACGCGCAGATCGACCCGAAGATGCCGAAGCCGTACGGAGTTCCGGCCGACTTCGCCGAACACTTCAAGCTGATGACGGATATGTTGACGGTGGCGCTACAGGCAGATCTAACGCGAGTCTTCACCTTCCTGGTGACGCGCGAAGGCACGTCGCGCGCCTATCGCGAACTGGGAATTCCGGACGGCCATCACCCGCTCACTCACCACCAGAACAAGCCCGAGCTGATGGAGAAGGTATCGCAGATCAACACCTATCACGTGAAACAATTTGCCGGTTGGATGGAGAAGTTGAAATCCGTTCAGGAAGGCGACGGATCGTTGTTCGACAATTCCATGATTGTCTACGGCGCCGGTCTGACCGACGGCAACAAGC
>JANXXV010000688.1 GCA_025350445.1 Bryobacteraceae bacterium
TTTCGATTGGCCGGGCGGAGGGGATGATTACGATGGAGCAATCGCTGGCGGAACTGGTGAGGACGGGAAGGATCTTGAAAGAGACCGCGTTTGCGCATTGCTTCCGAGTGGACGATTTGCGGCGGCATATAGACGTTTGAAGGATGCGGCGCCACGGTGGCGCGGCGCCGCACCGCACGGGACTGCCGCCTACGGGCAGAGAGTGTCCAGCACAAGCATCAGAGCGCGGATCGCGGCGGCGGTAGGTGCGCCCACTACCGGAATCAGACCGAGGAACGGCAGAATGCCATTCAAGATCGGTTTGACCTTCTTATAGATGGCGCAGATGTCGCCAAGCGAAGGGGCCGCAGTGACGGAAATCCCCATCCTGGCGAAATCGGTCGGAGGCGCGTCAAACGCAGCGAGCGCGTGCAGGAATTCCGCGTCCTGCTGCGAGGCAAGTTGGATACCCGCGGTGAATCCGGCCGCCGGACCTGCCTGAGGGCACACCACGTCCAGCGCTGCCATCAAGGCTTGGATTGCGGTGGCTGCCTTGGCGCCGAAGACGGGAATCGCCTTGAGGAAGGGCAGAATTCCGCTAAGGATTGGCCTGACTTTTTTATAGGTGCCACAGATATCGACTGCGGCGGCGGATGTTGTGATTGCAGCGTCCAAGGACTCGGCTGCTGGTTGAAGCTCGAAGGCGCGTAGCGCTTCGAGGAATTGTTGATCGCTCATATTGACCTCCGGGTTCAGTGTATTTTCGGGCAAGAATTCGACTTCAATTTCCGGACCCGCAGGCTGATCGTTGTCGCCTGCCGCCCCACGGTCTGGTGCCGGGTCGAATTCGCCCGGAGGAAGGTTAAAGCGGGACACTGACGCTAGCTTGCAGGCGTTGACAATGCCCCAGCCCAATTCATTTGTGAAGCCGGCTCCAACGGGGCGCAACGCGGTTTCGGCAAGCAGCCGGCGTATTGCCGCTGGAGGCCTGGAAGGGGATAGGGGAAACCTGGAACGTAGCGCCGCCACCACGCCGGCCAGCACCGGAGTCGCGGCCGAAGTTCCTCCGTCGGCCGGGTAAACGCCGGAGCCCAGGAAGTGGGTATAGGCGGCGAGGTCCGGTTTGCGGGGCGTAAGATGGCCTGGCCCGCGCGTGGAATAGCCCACGCGCTGGTTATGGATATCCACGCCCGCCACGCTGATCGCTTGGGGGTGGGAATTCGCTCCAAAGATGCCGGCGTTAGCCTCGGCGCCGCAGCGGCCGTCCGGACATTCGCTGCCGCAATTGCCCGCCGCAAAGAGAATGTCGGCGCCGCTCCTTTCGAGTGTTCCGACGATTCTATTAAAGGGGTGATTGGGATTATCGGAATAATTTCCCGGATGTCCCGGGGAGAAATCCCAGGACCGGTTAAATATTCCCCAGCTATTGGAAACAACCAGCGATTGAAAATCTCCCGGCCTTCTGGGGCCGGAAAGGATGCGAACCAAGTAGGAATAAGCGAGCACCGCATCGCTCAGCAGGCCGTCCATGGCGGAGCCGCCGGTGCGTCGCGAACGCAGAACCGCAATGTCCACCAGCGTCGCCGCGGGGGCCGCGATCAAGGCGTCAAAGGCGCACATCGTACCGTGATCCTTCGGCAGCTCAAATGGAACCAGCGGCGGAGTTCCAGGCGGCATGGCGGGTACCCAACTGCGCGCCACGCTGGTGGTTGGGTTCAGCCCGCGGGAGCGGAGATAGGCGAGGTTGATTCCGGTGTCCACGATGGCAAGCAGAGTACCGGCGCCATTCATGCCCCTGCTTCCGAGAGCGCCGGTGCAAAGCAGTCGAGCCACATCGCCGTGGTTGCCCACCGCCGGTGTGGCGCCGCAGGTCGGGCATGGCTCGATGACGGGATCCGCATAGATCGCGATCACACGGCTGTCGGCGCTAATGGACGCCGAGAAGTCGGTGCTGGTGTCTTCCTCGATGGTGCCGCGGACAAGGTAGGTTGCCATGTCGAGTCCGCCGGGCGCAGACATGGCAAGCGCCGAATCCGGCCTGTCGCCAGCGCCGATGGAAGGAATCGGGACCGGCGGATAATTCAGATCCGGTGTGATGCCCGGAATATCGGGCAAGAGGTTGGTAATGGTTCTGTCTATGGCAGCAGTGGTGAACGGAGCCAGGCCGAAAGCGGTGACCGCCGCAGCCTCCAGTCCCGGCTCATGACGCATTTCGATCAGGACATGTTTTTTGGGCACAAGCGCCTCCTGATTCCAAAAGCGGCAACTTCTTAGAAAAAGGGACACGGAAGCTTCGACATTTCCGCCGAAATAGGGTGACAAATCTGTTTAACAGCAGTTACAGTTGTGGCATAAAGGAAGCCGTTTCGCCGGCCGGCGGCGAAACGTTGGGAGCGCCCCGGTGGATCTACCGAGGGGGGCCGAACGGTTGGATAATTGGATTGGAATAAGGACCGCTTACTTTCCAATTCTTATCGGGTTGAATCTTAGCGGCAGCCGTGTCTTCCACGGAAATGGAGTATAAGTGATCCGCCGGATCGATCGGGACGACCCCGAAAGTGCTATCGATCTCATGTTCCGCCAGACCGTATCGCGCTTTCAATTCTTCAAGGGACGGAGCCCCGCCGGGCGATTGGATGGTCATCAGAAGCTTCGCCATATCGCACCCCAAAACCACGATAGCACGCACTGCGGTGCTATCGTGGCAGCTATTCCCACGCCAGCGTAACCGCACCCGCGACAATCAGTAAGCCCCCAAGGCATTTCTTCAACGTGAGCGGCTCACCCAGGAACAACGCCGCAAGCACGATGACCAACGCGACGCTCAACTTGTCGATCGGCGCGACTTTCGAGGCCGGACCCAACTGCAGGGCGCGATAATAACAAAGCCAGGACGCCCCCGTCGCAAGGCCGGAGAGCCCGAGGAAAATCCAAGTCCGCGGTGCGATGCTTGAAATTGCGTCCGGCTGCCGCGTGGCCAGGGCGATCCCCCAACTGAAAACCAGGATGACCGTTGTCCGGATTGCGGTCGCGAGGTTGGAATCGATCTGCGCTACGCCGATCTTGCCGAAGATCGCGGTGGCTGCGGCCGCGAGGGCGGAGAGTAGCGACCAGTGAATCCACGTCATATGCACAGTGTCGCGCATATGCCGCGGGGAACGGGGTCCCCAACGTATAACCCTTCCCTTTTTCGGTCCCTTCCTTCGGCCGGGGCTCGGTACCGAACCGCGCGCGTGGCCGAGCGGAGCCGCATTGGCGGCAACGTTATTTCCAGACAACGCCGCTTAAGTGTACGCCTGGCGAGGCCGTACGCCTATTGGATGCTTCTTGGGCGCGGCGGGGGGCTGCGTTTTTAAAGGACGCGCCAGGGCCGAGAGTGAGAGATTCGCGCTCAGTTGTTCCGGTTCAGGATCTGGCACGCCAACTTCCACGACAGAGACAACCTGCCCGGTGGCAAACGCCGCTCGTTCCAACTTTACTTGTTTAAGCTTTTCGCGGAACGGCCGGACCGCTTCCACCGCCGCAATGATTCTTGCTTCGGCTTGCTCGCTTGCACGCGCAAATGCCCGGCAAGCGGCTGCTTCTCTGCGCTCCAGGTGTAGGGCGATCATTTTGATGGATGTCTTTTTCATCGTGACTGCTGAACTTATCGGTCCGCTAGTCAGATTCGATAGCGGTAGCGAATGCCCAGCCGGCACGGCGATCTACTCGTAACGCAAGGCGCCGGCCGGATCCGCTTGCAGGGCGCGGAAGGTCGGCTTCAAGCTTGCAACACAGCCGACGGCAACCAGAACCGCGGCGACGGCGATGTAGGTCAGCGGATCGGAAGGCTGCAAGCCAGCCACCAGGAACATCGCCAGCGGTTTGGTGACGAAAATCGCCACCAGAATTCCGATCGTCAGACCAACGCCCAGAATCCAGGCGCCTTCCGCTAACACCAGCCGCAGCAGGTCTCCGCGTCTTGCTCCAAGTGCGATGCGGAGACCGATCTCGCGAATGCGGCGGCTGACCGAATAAGAGAGCACGCCATACAACCCGATGGACGGAAGCGTCAATCCCAGCGCTCCAATTACGCCCAGTAGACCCGCACCGGCGCGGCTGGGAAGCAGGGCGAAGCCCATTGCCTGATTCATCGGTTTCACTTCGACAGCGGCATTCGGCTCGATTGCCATCAAAGTCTTATTGAGTGACTGGGTCAAAGAGGCTGGCCGGACACGGGCGCGGATCAGGAAATGCAGGTTCGCCCGGTTTCCTCCACGCTGTAGATACGGCTCGTAAATGGCGGGGCCGTCTTCTTCGCCGAGTGTGGCGTACTTGTGATTCGCCGCAATGCCTACCACCGTTCCCGCATTGTTGCCGAATCGGATAGTGTGGCCAAGTGGCGGAACCGTTCCGAACAAGAGATGCGCGAGCGTTTCATTAATGATCACAACCCGCGCGCCTCCGGGGCGGTCTGAGTTCTAAAATTCTCTACCTGCCAGAATCGGAATAGCCATCGTCTTGAAGTAATCTTCGGCCACGCCGCACGTGAAATAGCGAACTTGAATGGCATCAGTCTTAACGTCGGTCGACACGGGGCCAATGTCATTACTCCGATCGTTTAGGGGCACTACGTTCGTGAATGTCGCCGATTCCAATCCTGGCAGCGCCCGCAGTTGCGCAAGAGCTGTCCGGACCAGCGTGAGCGTCTTTTCGGAGGTCGGGTAGCTCTCCGGCACAAGCCGCATTTGCGCCCAACTGGTGTGCTGCAGATCGAAGCCGGGATTCATGCCGGCCGATCGCAAGAGGTTCCGGACGAACAGCGCGGCAGTCACCAGCACGATCACGGATACAGCCAATTGGCCTGCCACCAGCATCTTTCGCAGCGTGGTGCCGCCCCCCACCTGGTGTTCGCTCCGCTTAAGCGTGGAGTTGGCGCCGGGGCGGGTCGCCATCAGCGCCGGTAACAGACCAGCCACTAACGCGCTTACGACGGCAATCACGGCGCAGTAGGTAAGCAGCAGCCAATCGGGTTGAATGGCGAGCCGTATGGGCACCGGCAGTGGAAGAGTAGTCCCGTTGAGCGTGTTCGTGAGTAGCAAATTCAGGCCCAGACCGGCGGCAGCGCCAAGCAGCGACAACAACAGGCTCTCGGCCAGCAGTTGGCGTATCAGTCTGCCGCGGCTGGCGCCAATGCTCAATCGAATGGCGAACTCCCGCGCCCGGCCCGCGGCCCGCGCCAGCAGCAGGCTTGCCACGTTAACGCAAGCGATCGTCAGCAGCAGTGTGACGGCGGCCATCAGCATCGCAAGGAAAGCCGCAATCACCACCATTCCTTTGTTGCCCTCCCCCAGACGAGTGATCCCTGTGAGGGGCGTCACCACGATTGAGCTGGCCCACTTAGAGTCGCTCTTGGGATAGACCAGATCCAATTGTGTGCCTGCCGATTTGAGCTTCTCTCGAATTGCCTGAAGTGAAACGCCCTCCGGCATACGGCCATATAAACTCAAGCCGGCTGTTTCGGCCGCAGCCGGCACGTAAAGGTCTGGCGCGAAGCCGAGGCCAATCAGAGTCCGGTGGTTGCCCGGCAGAATGCCGACAATGGTATGCGGCTGGCCGTCCAGAACCATCACGCGGCCAAGGACATTGAGGTCGCCACCCAGACTGTTCTTCCAGAAACGCCGCGACACGACCACGACGGCGCGCCCGCCAGTCTGAATCGGGCGTCCAAGCGCGACTGGCACGCCCGTTACCTCAAAGAAGTTTTCCGATATTCGAACGCCGAACAGCCTCTGGTTTGTGTCACCAAAGCGCCAATTCACTTCGGCATTTTCGTTGAACCCGGCCATTTCAGGGAACACTCCAGCGTCACGCAGAAAGCGATACTCCCGCATTTCCAACTGGCCCCGGCCGCCCAGTTGCGCGTGGACCAAGGTGTCAACGTTCCGCCCCGAGGGCTCTCTAAACAAGAATTCGGTGGCCAGACCGAAGATAGTGGTGTTGACGCCAATTCCAAGCGCCAGGGAAAGCACCGCTGTGAGCGCGAAAACCGGATCGCGAGCCAGACTCCGCGTGGAGTAGCGCAGATCGCGGCCCAGATCTTCCACCCAACTCCAGCGCCACTGTTCGCGTGATTGTTCGGCCAACCGCGCCGTGGAACCAAACTCCCGCCGCGCCTGAGCAAGGGCGCCGCCGCGGTCAACGCCCTTGGCAACCAACTCATCGGCGCGCATTTGCAGATGAGCGCGCATCTCCTCGTCAAGGGATTCGTCGAACGTGGAGCGATTTCCGATGTGCGACAGCTTGTTCTTCAGTTCGCGGTACCAATTCATACTCGGTTCATCCTAAAAACGGTAGTTGACTGGCGGCAATTCGGTCAACGTCTTGAGTATCAAGCCGATGCGAGAAAAACAGTTGTCACCAGATTGGTGAGG
>JANXXV010000699.1 GCA_025350445.1 Bryobacteraceae bacterium
TGCGGGTAACCTTCAGCCGGCTTTAGCCGGAACAGGGCTTTCAGCCCGTTATGAGCGCCACCGCCTTCAGGCGGTGGGCCATCGACTAACTGAAGGAACCCAAAGAATCGTCTGGATGAGATCGGCGTAGGGGCAGTGACCTTCTCCACCGCGGGCGCGCCCGCTGAAACGCATTTGGAAGATTCGTCAAAGCGCGAAAACATCATCGCCGATCATCCCCGTCTGGTGCGCTACATCAAAATCTTCGGCTTCCATCACCTCAAGATCTGCGCCCGGCTGCGCCGTCCGGAAGGAACCGCTGCCGCCGATCCAGGAACGCCGGCCGCCACGCTCAATGAACTCGGCAAGCGCATCCGATTAGAGGAAGGCATCAAGTTTGGAGTCCACGCCCACATGTGGAGACAGTGTGAGAATCGCCGCGAGATTGATTCCGTGATGGACCACTTAGAACAAGCCAACGTCTACTTCATTCTCGATACCGGCCACATGAACCTGTCCGGTGCCGGCCCGGTGGAGTTGGCAAAACACCACGGGAACCCGGTCATTGAGTTTCATCTCAAAGACACCAAGCCCGAACACCGCGGCGGCTCCAAACAATGAATGGACCGGCCTGACATGAAGCCCGACATGAAGCCCGACATGAAGAGGGAGCCGCCGTTCTTCCCGCTCGGCAAAGGCGGTGTGGACTTCCCGGCGCTCAAGGCGCACCTCGGCAAGACGCAATTGGCGCGGACGGCTGACCGGGGAGCTAGACTCCTCTTCCGCCATCAGCCCCAAAGAGAGCGCCCGCACCAGCAAGTAGTACATCGAGAAAAAACTCGGAATCCTAGTCTGATCCCGGTACCGACTCGGACGCTTCCCAATCCGTGGCACTTCTTCCGCCGTAGCACTTCGCGAGAAGCACCAAAGATATCCAATGCGCCCCCGGATGGGAAAGTATAATTGGAAGTTACACCAGAGAGACACGTGCCAGATACAGTTCTTACAGCAACGATTATTCTGCCTCCGGAGCTTGGGGATACGCGGATATCGCTTGGATCCAGAAGCGTTTGGAAACTTGGCCGCGGCGACGCTAACAACATCGTCATTGCCGACTCGTCGGTCTCGCGCAATCACGCGATTTTACAAAAGCAAACAGATGGCTATTATCTGATTGATATGGGCAGCCGCAACGGCTGCTTCGTGAACGGCTCGCGCGTCGGCATTCCCGTGGTCTTGAAGGATGGCGACGTTCTGCGGTTCGGAGAGCACCAACTCACCTTTTTGCAGGAGGCGTCTACCGCTCCTCACAAAATTCCGGAGAAACTGGGTGATTCCACGAAGGTCATTTTCGCTTTCAGCCTGATCACCATTCTGATTGTCGATGTTCGGGACTTCACCGGCCTCACCCAGCAAATCGACAAGGCGGTTTTATGTGAGACCATCGGCTCGTGGTTCCGCGAAGGCGGCCATATCATGCAGCGCCACGGTAGCTGGTCGCAGAAGTATATCGGCGACGCAGTGATGTCCATTTGGGTCCACCGGAATGCGGCGGAGGCCCGGAAAGACATCATCAAAGTGATGGAAGCCTTAACGGAGTTTGAGGCTGTCAGCTCGGACTTTCAAACGAGGTTCGGCTTGCCCGCACCGTTCCGCGTAGGTGCCGGGATCAATACCGGTCATGCGTCTATCGGCAATGCAGGTTCGGGCGACGTCCACGATTTCACCGCCGTCGGCGACACCGTCAACGCCGCGTTCCGGATGGAGTCCGCCACTAAGGAAATCGGACTTGACTTCGCTGTCGGCCAGCGCACCTTCGATCTGCTTTCGGAAAATCCCGCCGCGAAACGTATTCTGGAAATGCGTACCGTTACGCTCAAGGGATATGAGCAGCCGGCTCAAGTTTGGGGCGCACGCTTTGCTTCCCTACCCGAGTTGGTGGCCAGCGCACGCGCGGTGGAGAAGTAGTTACTGACAGCCGGTTTTTCCCGGACTCCCGAAGCGTACACCAACCGGCCCCCGTTCACCGAAATGCTTCCCGATTTCAGAATCGCTTCATAAGACGGTCCAAGTTCATATCCATTGCCGGATCTAACCCGACCGCCTTTACGGCGGATAGCTTACGACAGGTAACCCCTCTGCCCGTGTACCCCCCTCAAGACCCGCTGCCGCGCACTACCGGAAAACCATTACGACCGCATTGCAGTTTTGAGCCGTTGCTCTTTCAATAGGCAGGCCGCGCGCTTCCTGTCCAGCTAGCCGCCCCCGGTGAACCGCGCATTCGTTGACCATTCCAGCATGTCAGTAAATTGAATCGGCAAAGCTTGAGACAACGACGCCGCCGGCCAAAGTAATTTATTCAGATCCGCCCATCAATCAAGCGCAAAGCCCATACAACCGGCTCCTTGCCGCCGTCACTGCTACCATGCAAAGAAACCATGTCAAAATCCGGCGCAACTCCAGACATAACCCCAGACGCAACCCCCATTCCCGCAGGCCTGTGCCAGTCCCTCGACGAGATCCGCGCAGGAATGGATGCCATCGACCGTAAGATAGTGGGCCTGATTGCCGAACGGGTAGCCTACGTTCGTGCGGCCGCAAAATTCAAAACCAGCGCCACCGCTGTCGCCGCCCCCGAGCGTGTACAGGCCGTTCTGGATACGCGGCGTCAATGGGCCGAACAGGCCGGACTCAGCGGTCCGGTAATTGAGGCACTGTACCGGGACTTGGTAGCCTACTGCATCGCGGAGGAAAAGACACACTGGGAATTCTTGCAGTCGTAACAATGCTAACGCCTCGACGGAACTAGCCGATAAGAACGTAGCTACTGCTATGAACCCAGAAGTCGCAGCCCCGCCTGAACTAACGCCCGATACCGCGGCTGTTCTCCGGTCGTTCGTCCAGGAGGGATCTACCGACAAAGCGTCGCTCGAACGCTTGCTGCAAGCGAATCCAGATGAGTTCTGCCGCGCCGCGGTCAGTATGCTCGCGGACGCGGAGTCCTCCGCCGGATTCCGCTTTCTTGTGCATTTGCTGCTCAAACACGGTCTTCTGATCAAAGCTTTGGCCGATACGGAGAACTGCGGGCTTGCAGAGGCGATCACCATCGTTAAGTCAGTGGGACAGATTGCATCGTCATTGGAAGGTGAACTCGAAAAACGGCTCAGCGCCCTGCTTCAGCAGGCCCCGTCGCCGGTGTTGAGCGCACGCATCTTCCGGTTGATGCAGCTATTGTCTGAGATCTCGAAAAACTGTTTTCTGCTATTCCAGTCCGAACTGATTAATTATCCCGATCCGATGGTTCGGGCATCCGCGGTCTTGTTGATTGGGCGCGCCGGAAAAAATGCGGACCTGATGGGTCGCATGTTGCTGGATCCAGATCCGCGCGTGCAGGCCAATGCCGTGGAAGCGTTGTGGATCTTCAAGGAAGATGCCTGCAAACCGATGCTCTTCACCGCCGCTAAGTCGAAACACCACCGGGTGGCTGGGAATGCCGCTGTCGGCCTCTATCGAATGGCCGAGATCCGCAGTGTTGGTTTGCTACTGGAGATGGCACAGCACAAGGAACCAGCGTTCCGACTTACGGCGATCTGGGCGATGGGTGACACCGGCGACGCCCGGTTTGTCCAGATCCTGACTGACATTTATCGAAAGCGCGTAGGCACCGAACGGGTGGGATCTCTGCGGGCGCTGGCGCGAATCCGCAGCCGGACGCTGGCTCGAAACGCTAAGCCAGCCATTGAAATTAGAATTGCCCGCGCCGTAACCGGACCTGGCAATTCTCGCCATGTCGTGTTGAAACTTTCGGGTGGGGATGGCGAGTTGCACACTTTGAAGTCCACCGATTTCGCCATTGCGGAGGGCGGAACGCTGGTTTGCGACTATTCGGTCTCGGTTCCAAATGCATCCGTATTGCTGCTGGCTGGCTTCGTAACGCCCAGAATTCTGTCCGAGGTGGATCCTTACAGGGTCGCCATTATGAACGCCATGAGCGGCTGCGTCCCCCTCAAGCGTCCAGAGGACATCTGGCGAATTGAACGATACGCGGTGGAAGCGCAAGGGCTAGGTTCCGGCGCGCCCCGTAACGGTCCGGGGCCCTCGTACGACGATTTGGTTCTCGGGCCCAACGTGAAGACTCAACACGGATTCATCGCCACCCCGGATTTATTAAACAAACTGATCTCAGCCATCGGTTCTAAGGAAAGGACCGCCGCGGACGTCTTAACCGGTATCGACAAAGTGGATGAAGCGATGGCGAAGCTTTCCGGGAAACGCCACCTGTTTTTGTTTCTCCATGCCAGTTCCACTGAATGGCCCGTGTCGGCGGCCCGTCTTCAACTGCTCGCCGATTTTGTAAAGACGGAGCGGATTGTGCCGCACGCGTTTTCGCTGGAACCTTCAGACCAGTGGAACGGCTTACGGGAGATTTGCCTGGCCACCGCCGGGGGGACGTTTACCATTTCCCCGGTGGAGGAGCTGCCCGGTGTCGTCGAGAAGCTCTATTCGGAACTGGTGGGCCGTTTCGAGATTTCCTACACAGTTCCGGCTGCCATCGAGCCGGCGTGTGAAGTGCGGCTCTCGGTTTCGAGCGAACTGGGTTGTGGTGAGATCACATTCTCCCTGGCCGGTACCGAGCATCACACCACCGAACGGCGGGCATAAGACCGCGGGCCTTCCAGCAACCAGTCGACTCGCGTTGAGACTCCGTCCCATTTTCTGTATGATGTAGCTCGTGCCGATCTCAAAATGTTCCGCTTCCCGCTATGCTGCCGCAGTAGTGTTTCTGGCGCTCTGCCACGTTGCACCCGCATACGGCGAAGACTATTATCCATCTCCGGATGCCCAAGGCGGTTGGCGAACCCTTACCGATTCCGCCAAAATCCGCGCTAAGACCGGGGTTGACACCGCGAAACTCGACCAGGCCTTCGAATACATTCAGCAAACCAGCCAGCACGGCGGACTTCTGGTGGTGCGCCACGGCTACCTGGTTTACGAACGCTACTTCGGCCGCGGCAACCGCGAAGCGCTCCCGGAACTGGCCTCGTGCGGCAAGGCGTTCACCAGCGTCGCGGTAGGCATCATGCTTAAGGAGAAGGCCGATCTCATCCCCAAGGGGCTCGACGAAAAGGTCTTCACGCCGAAGTACATGCCGGCTGACATTTTCCCGCTCGACGATCCGCGCAAGGCAGAGATCTCACTGGGCCAGGTGCTGTCGATGTCGGGCGGTATCCGCGGCACAAACCCGGTCTATGTGCACGGCGTCAAGCAGACCTGGGAAAATCCAACGGAAGACAATGGACCCTATTCCACCACCGACGCGTTCGCCACGCGCCAATCTTTGTGGTGCGCACCCGGCGAGTGCTATTCCTACACCACCTCTTCCAGCCACTTGGGAGCAATGATCGTCCGCCGCCTCACCGGCATGGAGATGGAAGACTACATGCGCCTCCGCCTCACCGGGCCTCTAGGCTTCGGTACCTGGGGCTACGCCATGTACCGGCCAAAGTTGAAAGGCGGAATCGACACCGAAGGACGCATGCTCCACACCCCCGGCGGCGGCAGCATCGCCGTTCGATCCACCGATGTACTGCGATTCGCCTACCTGATGCTGCACGAAGGCAAGTGGGGCAAGCAGCAAGTTGTTCCGGCCGATTTCGTGAAGATGTGTGGCCGCCTAGTCAACTACAATCCGCACTACAACCACAGCTTCAACTTTAACGTGAATGAGCAAGGCGCCGTGGCGGAGGTGCCTCACGATGCCTACTGGAAGGGAGGCTCTGGCGGATACGCCATTTATGTGGTTCCATCGCTCGACATGGTGATCTACAAAATGGGCGGCACCGAAGGCCAGTACGATCCGAAGCTCACCCGCCTGCCGGTGAAGTATACCTACGATGGATCGCGCGACAACTGGAAGCCGGGCGACCCGAAGGTGGTGGGCGATTCCACCGGCAAGACCCTTCAAATGGTGGTTGCGGCGGTAGCCCATTAATAGCCGTTTGGCCCCTTAATCCTAAAAACGGCAGTTCACCTTGTGATTTTGCCGTACTCCAGCTTTTCGTTACCGCTCCCTGACGGTCACGGTTCAGTAAAATCAGTACGTTACCGAGCCGCGCGTGAGCGAGCGGTAACGAAAAGCAACTGCTCCGCACCTCACCAATCTGGTGACAACTGTTTTTCCCGCATCGGCTTGATACTCAAGACGTTGACCGAATTGCCGCCAGTCAACTGCCGTTTTTAGGATGAGAGCTCCTGGATTGCCGCGAGATGGGTGGAAAACCGGGGCAATACATGCGATGCGGCACATTCCTCGCCAGTTTACGCGTGGAAGGGAGAGCAACCCGTGCCGGTCTTGCGGAA
>JANXXV010000514.1 GCA_025350445.1 Bryobacteraceae bacterium
CCGAAACCACCTTCGGCCGCCACTTGTGCGCGGACAACAACGCGTGGAACTGGTTCCACCACCGGAACTGCGCGCAATCTCCGTTTGAGAACTATCCGCAAGGGGCGGAGCGGGTGACGCGGTTTATGCGTTCGAGCTACCTGAACCGCGGGTACACGACGATAGAACTGATTCGATACAAGTACTGTACTTCGGGCTGCGAGAACTGGATTTCGCTGGTGACGGCATTCCACGATGAGATGCCGGAGAGCCGGCTCGCGACACCCGCCGTTTCACCTGTGGTTGCACCGGCTCCCGATGCTACCGCGGCGGCCGCCAACCCGCGAACGGGGACGAAGATTTTGGGCATCCCCGCCTATTGGATTTTTTTCTCTCTCGCGGGTCTGGTAGGACTATGGTCCTGGGGTGTTTTTAGGCGTTAGCGATCTCTCGATTTTGAGCTATACTGGCTCCACCGAAGGTAGGAACTTCTTGTTCAGGAGACAGCCTTGAAGATCGTAGTTTGCATGTTCCTGGCGTTGGCGTCCGGCTTTGCACAAACCCGGAGAATCGCCGTATACGACTTTGACTCCCGTGCAGTCCGTTCCGATGTGGTGCAGGCATACGGTTCGGAGAAGCCCGTTGGCGCGCAAGTTGCCGCCCGCGTGATATCAAAGTTGGTCAATAGCAAAGAAGCGTTCGACGTGATCGATCGCAATCAGATCGACAATCTGATGAAAGAGCAGAATTCGAAATTCAGCGAACGCTTCGATCCCCGCGATGCGCCGAAGTTAGGGAGATTGCTGAACGTGGATGCCATCGTGACAGGCGCGGTGGAAGGGCTGTCCTCGGAAGTGCAGAACAACCGTATGGGCGTGGGCCGTGTCGGGATTGGGAAGGTGCAGGCGGTTGCCGAAGTCACGGTGAGCATGCGGGTGATCAGTACCGAGACGGGCCGAATTTTCATGGCTGAAACCACCAATGCCAAACGATCGCGGAGCCTTGGGAATACGGGTAGTGTGGCAGGCAAAGGGGGCGCCGATAGCACCTCAAGCAATCGATTTCCGGGCGCGCAGTCAGTGACGTTGGCGCTGCAGACGGCGGCCGACGATCTGGCGGAGAAGATTGTCGAGAAGGCGTCCGCTCTGCCAACGCGCAAGGCGCAGGAAATTCCGTCCGCATCGACTGGAAATAGCCGGAAGAGCGTACCGCCCGCGGCGAGCCCCGGTTCGGATCGATTGCCGGAACCGGCGGGCGATGGGAAGGCTTTGTCGGTAGGGCGGGTTGCGGCTGGAAAGGTCTACATCACCGGCGGAGAGAACGCCGGATTGAATGTGAACGATTACCTGGAAGTAAGAAGAGTGACGGGATCGATGAAGGACGATCGGGGTAACTCGATCGATACAGATGAGCGCGTGGAAACGCTGGTTGTGACGGATGTGCAAGACCGGTTCGCCGTCGCTGAGTTGGCCCGCGGAGGCACTCCGGCGGCGCGGGTCGGAGACAAGTTGAAAAAGGTGAAGGCTCCGTCCGCTGCTCCGCGGCGGACGCCTGCTCCGCGTCCGGCCGCGCCAGCGCAAGGAGCGTCAAACGGGCTGCCGGCGCCGGTGAAGAAGGACAGATGAACGCATTCCGGTTGTCAATCGGGTGGGTGTTTCTGACGGCGTTGACTGCCGCCGGGACATTTTACGCGACCGATGAGATCGACCAGAGAGTGGGACTGGAAAAATATCAGTTGCATCAGAAGCTTGGGATTGCACGCTATGGCACAGCGGCCGTGACGAAGCCGACTGTGAACCCGGCGGTGAATCCACCTTTGAATCCACCCCCGCACCAAGGGCCCGCGGTCGGTCCGCCGAACCAGCCTGGTGGAAATCCGGTGTCTCCGGCGCAGATTCCGTTTAACGCGCCTCCTTCTCCTGTTCAAACATATCCGGATCCGAATGTTCCGAACCCGGGGGGCAACAATTCTGGGCCCACCACTTCGATTCCATCCCGAAATGGAGTATTGCCGTATCAGCAGTATCAGCCGCCTCCGAGCCGGCCGGCGGCGCAGCAGTTCAATCCGCCGCCGGCGGTGGCTCAGAATAATAACCGGCAGGGGTTGCAGCAGCAACAGATTCCGGTAATTCCAAGTTCGCGTTCGGGCGATTACAACGAAGTGGCGGACCGGATGAAGACGGTACGGAGCGATGCGGAAGCCGCAGTGGAATCCTGGGAACAGATCAGGCGCAGTTTGCAGAGCATGAACCAACCGCTGCGGCCGGCTATTAGTTCGGCGCTGAGCCAGATGAAACGATTTACACGCGCGGCGGAAGATGCCTTGCGGGCGGGCGATCTGGCGACGGCTCGCCACAACCTGGAGCAGTCTGAAAAACAGCTGGAGATCTTAAGGCAGTTCAAGGAGTAACTGAATTGAGCGAACCGATTTCTTCGGGACCGCAGCCTGCGGGAAAACAGAGGAGCGATACAAAAATACCCACCGGGACCACTCTATTCGGCGTGTACGAAGTGGAGGGAGTGCTGGGTGGCGGCGGGATGGGGTGGGTATACCGGGCGAGGCACAAGCAGCTCTCT
>JANXXV010000732.1 GCA_025350445.1 Bryobacteraceae bacterium
TTTCGATTCGAGCGATGGCCTGTTGGAGGATTTGAAAGGCGGCGCCATCGATGCAATGGTGGTGCAGGATCCTTTCAAGATAGGCTTCGAAGCCGTCCGCACGGTTGTGGATAAAATTCGCGGAAAGACTCCTCCGAAACAATTGGACCTGGCGGCGCGGGTGATAGTGAGAGCGGATTTGGAGAAGCCGGAAATTAGGCAACTGCTCTCGCCATTGCCGGCGCATCCGTAGACAAACCGATGCTGGTTTGGATCAAGCTTTTGCACACTGCGGTTTGGGTGTTCTTCGTGGTCTGCATTGTGGCTGTGCCCATCGCCGGGATGGTGGGCGAGTTTCGTTGGGCTGGTGCGCTGGCGGGGCTGGTGCTGGTTGAGTGCGCGGTGCTTGCGGTGAACCGCTTCCGCTGTCCGCTTACCGGCGTGGCTGCCCGCTACACGGACGACCGAAGCGACAATTTCGACATCTATCTGCCGGTATGGCTGGCGCGCAGGAACAAGGAGATTTTCGGACCAATCTTTGCTATCGGCGTTTCCATCGCGGTTTGGAAGTGGCTGATAGCCCCAAGGTAAAATGTATCGATGCCCGAACCTGAAAACCCCGTTGCCAGCTTTGAAGCCGGGCTGCAAGAACTGGAATTGGTGGTGAAGCAACTGGAGAGCGGCGAGCTTCCGCTGGAAGGTGCGCTCGAACTCTTTGAAAAGGGAATGGAGTTGAGCGACAGGTGTAGAAAGCAGTTGGAAGAGGCGGAAACGCGAGTGGAAATGTTGGTTAAGAAGAACGACAAGATGCAGGCCGAGCCCTTCAAACCTGGCAAAGCATGACCCTTCCGGAATACCTGAGCGCACAGCAAATCACGATTGACGCGGCACTGGAAAAGTGGGTTCCACCTGAATCGACGCCGCCGGTGAATATCCATCGGGCGATGCGGTACAGCTTATTTGCCGGTGGCAAGCGCGTGCGTCCGGTGCTGTGTATTGAGTCCGCGCTGACGATAGACGAAAGGCCCGCAGGCGTGGAGAACGCAGCGTGTACGCTGGAACTGATCCATACGTATTCATTGATTCACGACGATCTTCCCGCGCTGGACAACGACGATCTGCGGCGAGGGCGACCGACTTGCCACAAGGTGTTCGGCGAGGCGATGGCGATTCTGGCCGGAGACTCGCTGTTGACGCTGGCGTTCCAGGTTCTGGCGCAACTTCGCGGCATTGACGATGGCCGGAAGATCCGGCTGATAGAAGACCTCGCAACGGCGTCGGGGACGGTCGGCGGGATGATTGGCGGCCAGGTGCACGACATCGAAGGCGAAGGCCGGACGCCGACGGCGGAGCTGCTGGAATCCATTCATCGCGCCAAGACCGGCGCGCTTCTAAGGGCAAGCGTTCGCATGGGCGCAATCTATGCAGGGGCCGGTGACGATGCGTTAGGTGCGCTTTCCTCTTACGGCGAACATATCGGCCTGGCCTTTCAGATTGTCGATGACATTCTGGACGTAGAGCAGCCTTCCGAGGCGCTGGGCAAGACCGCGGGCAAGGATGCGCAGCAGCGGAAGATCACGTTCCCGGCGGTGTACGGCCTGGATCGCTCGCGCGAAATGGCGGAGGACGAGCGGCTGAAGGCGCACGAAGCGCTTAAGATATTCGGCGCGCGCGCCGGCCGTCTGCATGAAATTGCAGACATGATTGTCCAGCGCAAAACATGAAGTCACCGGCCAAGAAGAGGATCGATCAATTGATCGTCGAGCTTGGGCTTGCCGATTCACGGCAGAAGGCGCAAGCGCTGATTCTGGCCGGCGAAGTGATAGTGAACGGGCAGCGCGCCGGTAAAGCGGGGCAAACGGTTGCAGCCGATTCCGCGGTTTCTGTCGGGCAGACGGCGGCGTTTGTCGGCCGTGGCGGCTTGAAGATGGAGTCCGCGATTGAACACTTCCACATTGATGTGAAAGGCAAGGTATGTCTGGATGTGGGATCGTCGACGGGTGGCTTCACCGATTGCCTGCTGCAGCATGGCGCGGCGCGGGTGCATGCCGTGGACGTGGGCACCAATCAACTGGACTGGAAACTCCGCAGCGATCCGCGTGTTGTGGTTCATGAGCAGTTGAACGCGCGTTACTTGAAGCCGGAGGACATCGGCGAGTTTTGCGATGTTTGCGTGTGCGATGTGAGCTTCATATCGGTGACGCTGATTCTTCCAGCGATTGTTCCGCTACTGCACGGGAATGCGGAAATGGTTATACTCGTCAAACCGCAGTTCGAGGTGGGTAAGGGCGAGGTGGGCAAGGGCGGTATTGTTCGCGATGCCGAACTGCACGGCGCGGTTTGCCGGAAGGTAGAGGCAGCCGTACGGGAATTAGGTTTTCAGACAGCCATCATCGACAGCCCGATTCTGGGCGCGGAAGGAAATCGGGAATTTCTGCTGCATGCAAGCCATTGAATCCATCGGCACGGTCGGAATCATTTCAAAGCCTGGCGTACAGCAGGCTTATGCGCTGGTGCCGAAGATTCTGGAATTTTTGCAGCAACGCGAGATCGCGGTGCGCTATGATTATCAAACCGCTACGTATGCGGGACGCAGCGACGGTCATTCGCGCGAACTGGTCCCGGATGGAAGTGAACTCATCGTTGTGCTTGGCGGCGATGGCACGCTTCTTTCGGCGGCCCGTGCTATTGCCGGCCGTCAAATCCCGTTATTTGCCGTGAACCTGGGCGGTCTTGGTTTTCTTACCGCCATTACTGTTGAAAACTTGTTTCCGGAATTGGAGCGCGCCTTCCAAGGCCAGCATCGCATTGGCCAGCGGCGGATGCTGCATTGCGAATTGTGGCGCGAACACCGGATGGTGGCCGAGTACGAAGCATTAAACGATGTTGTGGTGAATAAGGCCGCGCTGGCCCGCATGATCGACCTGGATACGCATGTCGATAAGCACTTCGTCTGCACTTTCAAGGCGGACGGCTTGATTGTGGCTACGCCCACCGGGTCGACGGCGTATTCGCTGTCGGCCGGCGGCCCCATTGTTTTCCCGACGGTGGCCGCGCTT
>JANXXV010000750.1 GCA_025350445.1 Bryobacteraceae bacterium
CCAAAAGAGCCGGACGAGGGCGTCCGGCGCAGTCCAGGGGGACTGCCCCACCTGGCTTTTAAGAGGAATTCGGGGTTGTAATACTTCAGTTCACTCGACGATCGCGTCCGCTTCGATTTCTACCAGCATTTCCGGATCGATCAGCGCCACCACTTGCACCATCGTCGCGGCCGGCCGGATATCGCGGAAGAATTCCCCATGGGCGCGGCCGATCTCTTCCCAGCGGCGGATGTCCGTCACGAACATTCGCGTGCGCACCACGTGCCGCAGGTCCGCGCCCGCCTGTTTCAACGCAGCTTCGATATTCCTGAGCGCCTGCTTCGCTTGCGCATAAGCGTCGCCGCCGCCGACAACTTTACCCGCTTCATCTGTCGCTGTAGTGCCCGCTACGTGAACGGAATTTCCAACCCGCACCGCGCGGCTGTAACCCACAATCGGCTCCCAGATCGCTCCCGACGAGATGTTCTTCCTCACAGACCCACTCTCTTCATCACGCGATGGATCGCGTCGAATATGGTCTCCTCCACGTCCGGCGTGAATGGTCCTGGTTGGCCGTAATAGACCATGCTGTCCACTGCTTCGTATCCGCCCTCCGACAGCACGCGCTTCGAAGGAATGTAGCACATCACTTCATTGGAATATCCGGCAACCACAAGCTTATATTTCGGGTATTCCCGTTGCGCCCGAAGATCGTAGTCGATCACCACTTCGCCGCCCAGCGCCAGGATCGCCACGTTCTTTCCAAAACGAATTGCCTGCACCGGATACGCGATGCTGCGCACCGGGCGTCCGTCGTCATAGGCGCGCAACATCGCCTCCGCGGTCTTACGCTTGGCGAAAACGGGATCGGTCTTCAGCGTTTCGAACTTCCCGCGGGTGTGCGGAGCGAACGCCAGCTCGGTGGTGACAAAGGCCGTCCGAATAGGACCTTGGACGGACATCAAATGCCGCTCGATCACCTGGTTCACAGAGTTGCCTAATTCCCTGCCATGGTTTTGGGCGATCTCCAGCGAACTGCGCGGATTTGGGTTCTGGTCGCCGCCGCACAGCATGAAGAACAATGCCGTCGCACCGGGATGCGCGTTCTCAATCTCCGATTGCGCAAAGCCCGCATAGTCGGCACTGAGTTTGTAGAACTCACCTGTAAGCGTTGTGTTGTGGCACGCATACCCAAACAGAACCGCGCGCAGAGCGCCGTCGAGCGTGGTGATTTTGAATACCGGCACCTTGTGGTCCACCGGCCCTTTGGGATTGAGCCCTATCTTGATGCCTTTCGCGGTGGGCTCGCGGCGGTTGATGGCGAAGCCCGCCTCGCCTTCGCCGTACGACAACAGGGCAGGCGCAAGGTCGCCAATCGCCGCGCCCACCACGGCCACCAGGTTGTCAGTCAATTGCTGCGCGTACTCGCGCAACACCAGGTCGTCCGCTTCCTGCAGATTGAACATCGCGATCAGATTCGGCCGGACGATAGGACCCGTGTGGGTATGCGACGAGTTCAATACCAGATCCGCGCGTTCCAATCCGTATTGCTTCAGCACGCGCGCCGCAACCACGTCGGATATGGCGCGGGGCAGCCCCACCAGGTCCGTGGTCACAATTACCACGCGGGATTTCTTGTGGTCTTCTATGGCCAGGGCCTTGGCAAACAGCGGCGCAATCACCCCGTCGGACGGATGGTTGCGGCTGGCATAGCCGGACATCCAGATCGGCTGTTTGGGCGTAATGTCCACGCGCGCAACCCCGGCGCGATAGTCCGCGGCGAAGGCAGATAGCGCCATAAAAAAGAACACGGTGTATCCGGATTTGGCAGGCACCCTTGACACGCTCCTCAGCAAAGAGTAAATTCGTGAACAACTAAGTGTAGTCTTTTCTGAAGCGCAGGAGCTTATTGTGAAGGCAATCACCGCGTTGTGCCTCGTCGTCTTCGTTCTTCTTCCTGGAATTTCACTTGGTCAATCCACCACCTCGGCTGTCTTGAGCGGCACCATCGTGGATGCGTCCGGAGCTCTGGTGCCAGGTGCGAAAGCGATCGCGAAGAATCCGGCGACCAATCTCACTCGTGAATCCACCAGCGGCGATCGCGGGGAATACCGGTTCCGCCTGCTCCCTCCGGGCGCCTATGAAATCAGGATTGAGAAGCCTGGGTTCGCGGTGCCCACCAAGCGAATAGCGATTACAGTTGGACAAGACGCAGTGCTCGATTTCCGGCTCGATGTGGCGGGCGCCACGCAATTGGTGGAAGTGAATTCGGAAGTGCCTGCCATTGAGGTGGAGCGCACGCAGCAATCCAACACCATCAACCAGCAGGACGTCCGGAACTTGCCCATTAACCGGCGCGACTATTTGAGCTTCGCGCTGCTGGCGCCGGGTGTAAGCGATACCAGTGCCTTGGCCGATTCCACCAGCTTCCGCGTGAAGCAGACTCCGGATAGCGGGCTCTCTTTTTACGGAAGCAACGGACGCGGGAACTCCATCAATGTGGACGGCGGCGAATCCAACGATGCAGGCGGCGGCGTCCGGCCCACCATCAGCCAGGAAGCGGTACAGGAATTTCAAGTGAACCGGTCCAACTACTCATCCGAGCACAGTGCGTCCCGCGGCGGGGTGGTGAACATCATTTCTAAGAGCGGTTCGAACGCGACCCATGGATCGGCGTTCGGGTTCTTTCGCAACCAGGGGTTGGATGCCGCGAATCCTTTTGCAATCGCGCTGAATGGCAACCAGGTGAAGCGGGTGAAACCGGATGCGAACCGGCAACAATTTGGCGTAACGATCGGTGGTCCCATTAAGACTGACAAGACGTTCTACTTCATCGGCTATGAGCAACTGCGCCGGCGCGAATCCAGCACTGTTCCGGTCCTGACCGATTTCTCCATCTTCCAGCCGACACCGGCGCAGGAAGCTGTTCTGTCGGGCCTGCCGGCCACGGCCGCGGGCCAGCTACGCGCCGCTCTCACCAGCCCGCAGTCCACTATCGATATGTTTAAGGTGAACAGCGGCATCTTCCCGTTCCAGACGGACAGCTATCAGGGCATCGTGCGTCTGGACCATCAATTGAACGATAGTAACCAATTGAGCTTTCGCTTTAACGTGACGAAATCTTTCGATACCAACCAGAATCTAAGCGCGCTGGTGGGAGTGTCCCGCGGCTACGTGCAGGACACATTCGACAGCAACGCCTTGCTTGGTTGGACCCACACCTTCCGTTCCAGTCTGGTGAACGAGGCTCGAGTACAATTCAACTACGACAATCCATACACCGGCACCAACGATCCGTTCGGGCCCGCTCTTGAGATTGCCGGATATGGATTTTTCAACCGGGACCGTTTCCTTCCCAGCGACCAGATCACGCGGCGGGAAGAGCTGGCGGACAACCTCAGTTTCTTCCGCGGAAATCACAGTTTCAAGTTCGGTGCATATGCGCTGATCAGAAACAACAGCAGCAACTCGGCCACGTTTATGAGCGGCCGGTTCACCTTCGGTACACTGCCCGGTGCGTTAGTCAGTCCGGCGTTAGCCTCGGCTCCTCTAACCGCGCTGCAGACCTTCAATCTGGGTCTGGCACAGTCTTATCAG
The DNA here is from genome assembly GCA_025350445.1 of Bryobacteraceae bacterium. The sequence continues at coordinate 3,577 of JANXXV010000750.1, forward strand.
CAGGGCTTTGGAAATCCGGTTGTGAAGGCGACATACCCACTGTACGCAGGGTACTTTCAGGATAGCTGGCGGGTGCGCTCCAACCTGACGCTGAACTACGGAGTGCGG
>JANXXV010000756.1 GCA_025350445.1 Bryobacteraceae bacterium
AAATGCGGCGGCCATTGTGGCCGCCAAGGGGAGCAGGAATCGTTTCACAGTCAGAGTTAATCACATTTTGCGGTCTGGCTCAACCAGCGGAGCCTGCCCGGCCCAAATTGACACTTTTTTCCCGGGGCGGTTATGATGAAGATGCAGTAGTTCATCAAGGAGGCGAGAAGATGGGTTCGCTTGGCATGCAAGAAATGATTGTCATCTTCGTCCTTGCTCTTTTGATGTTTGGCCCGAAGAAGCTCCCTGAGCTGGGCAAGACACTCGGAAAGGCAATCGGAGAATTCAAGCGCGCCTCGAGCGAGTTGAAAGAAACGTTCGAACGCGAAATGCAAACGATCGAGCGGGAAACCGAATCGCTGAAGATAGACGCTCATAAGTACACCAACGAGGTCTATAACTACGATTCGTATTACGATTCCGGCGCCCATGGTTCGGAATCCAGCGATCCCGCCGCACATGTCCCCTCCACTCTAAGCGCATCCGCAACTCAGGGCGCTGAATCTCCGGCAAACACGGTAGCCCAAGGCAGCGAAGCAGCCCAAATCACGACTGGCACTCCCGATACGGTGGAGATTGCAGCAAGCCCGCAAGTAAGCCAGAGTGAGCAAGCACATCCAGCTTCGTCTCCGGACGGAAACACCGTTAAGTCGTAGTAGCGCCAGCCAAACATTGCATGCCATCGGAAGAAGATAAGAAGGGTGCGCACGCACCAACGGGCGAGCCATTGCCGCCGTCTGAAAGCTCGATCTCCAACGTGGAGCCCGTGACGGGGCCGGAGGCGGACCATGCTCCGCCTGCCCAAGAACACCCTTCCGATTCCGCAGGGCCGTCCGATGGCGGCCAAGCCGGCCATTCCACCGTTTCCTACACGCCTACGGTGGACGATGCATATGGAAGCTATGACGACCCGTATGGCTACGACGTCCATTCCAGCAGTTCAACCGGGATAGTTCCGGTAGTTCGTACCGTGCCGCCACCTCCGCCCCCGCCGCCGCCGCCGCCGGACGACGCGGACGGTCCCGATGAAGACGGCATGCTTCGCATGTCGTTCCTAGGGCATCTGGAAGACCTTCGCAAGCGGCTGCTGTATATGCTGGGCGGGCTTGGGGTGGCGTTCATCATTTGCCTGACTTTTTGCTCCGAGCTTTGGGTGATTGTCGCTGAACCCGCAGTCGCCGCCCTGAAAGAATTGAAGGTAGAACCGCCGCAACTGGTTCAGATCAGCCCGATGGACGCCTTCACCATCATCTGGATGAAGCTGCCGCTGCTTTGTTCTGTATTCATGGCTTCGCCTTGGATTCTGTACCAGATCTGGGCATTTGTCGCTCCCGGTTTGTACAAAAAAGAGCGCCGTTTTGCCGCCCCCTTTGTCATCACCTCAGCCGGACTCTTCATCACCGGCGGCGCTTTCGCGTATTTCGTTGCGTTCCGTTACGGACTCACGTTCCTATTGGGTATCGGAATGACCGGAGCCAATCAAACGGTGAGGCCCACCATTTCGATGGTGGATTATTTCGATCTCTTCGTGAACGTGATGTTGGGCATCGGGCTGGTCTTCGAACTGCCGATTCTAATCTTTTTCCTCACATTCCTGCGGATCGCCACACCCAGCTTCCTGCTTGCTCACTCGCGGTACGCGATTCTCATCATCGTGATCGTAGCGGCCATCGTTACCCCGACTCCCGACGTTTTTAACCTTATGCTGTTTGCGGTACCGATGGTACTTCTATTCTTTGTTGGAGTTTTCGCTGGTTACCTGCTCACTTTGCACCGTGAAAAGCGAAGCTTCCCGTGGCGTATATTCCTGATTGTAGTAGGGATACCGGCGTTGCTGATTGGGGCTGGCCTGTATGTAGCTATTGCTAAATACGGTTATAAAGTGGTACTACACTGGCCTTTCCTAGTACGATAAGGCCATTTTTTTTTCGAATTTCCGGTGTACGCTGGGAAGTCGAAAATGGACATCGTAAAAGCAATCTATGAGCTGTCTGTCCAGAAAAAACAGCTGGACGCCGCCATCGCGACGCTGGAAGGCCTTCTAGGGGGCGTTTCAGTGAAAGCGTTGGGTAAGAAGAGAGGCAGGAAACAAATGTCTCCTGAAGAACGCCGCATCGTTTCGGCCCGGATGAGCAAATACTGGGCTGCGCGGCGGAAGGAAAAATCGTCTAGCGCTACTTCCTGAAGAACCAGAGCCAGAAATACTGCTCTCCGGCGCCGTGCCTATGGCGGGGTTCAAATCCGCAGGCTTCGGCCATGACCACCGCTTCCTGGTCAGAGAATGCAACACCCAGCCACGTGTCATCGGGGGCTGTCCGCATGGAGCTATCGCCCTGTACCTGGAATTTGAAGCACAGTGCCCAGGGTGCGCCTCACATGTCGAACGTGAAGATCACGACGGTGGTGTGGGCCTTGAAACTGGCCTGCCCGAAGACGGTGTCGATGCGTGGGCACGCGAGATCGATG
>JANXXV010000759.1 GCA_025350445.1 Bryobacteraceae bacterium
TGTTGACAGCTTGCGTTTGTTGACAGGGGTACAGGTTGGGGCCCAGGAATTTAGCGCAACCGTTGATGTGCGTTTCGCAGCGCATGCAGCAGCAGCACGGTGTCCACTGAGTAACACAGATACTGGATGCCGATTTCTTTCCAGCGTTCGGCCTCCTGGTCGGAGTTGGTGAATACCCCAACGCGGACGTTGTGTCTGGCGGCTTTGGTTACGATTTCTTCTCCGGCTGCGAACACCCGCGGGTCCGACGTATGACCGGGAATGCCGAGACTCTGTGAAAGATCGTACGGCCCAATGAACAGCACATCAATGCCGGGAATTGTCAGAATCTGGTCGACAGCCTGGACTCCTTCAGCGCTTTCAATCTGCAGCACCACGGTGATTTCGGAATTGGATCGCTTCACAAATTCCGCAACCGGTTCCGCGGAGTAGCGTGCGGCGCGGACGAACGGGTTGAATCCGCGCTGTCCCATTGGATGAAAGCGCGCAGCGGAGACGGCGGCGCGGGCAGCCTCCACTGACGAGATCCGCGGTATCTGCACGCCGGAAGCGCCTGCGTCCAGCGCCTGCTGAATCGCAGCGGCATTGTTTTCCGGCACGCGCACGATGGCGGGGATGCGGGCGGCGTCGCTGGCGCGGATCATTTCGGGAAGCATCTGCGCGGTGATGGGCGCGTGCTCGCAGTCGATGATTACGAAATCCCAACCGGCCGCGCCAATTATTTCAATCGAGGCGGGCGTGGGAAGTTCACAGAACACGCCAAGCGAAATTCGAGACGGAGAAAAATGCATCTGAGGGAAGTGTCTCGCACAGCGAAGCGGATGTAAAGAAGCGATACACTTTTTAGGATGAGTGAATTGGTGAAGTTGTCCAAGGTTGGCGGCGTTGCGGTGATAACCATTGAGAATCCGCCGGTGAATGCGTTGAGTCCCGGTGTGCCGGAAGGCATCGGTGTGGCGGTTGACGCCGTTCAGAACGACGCTAGTGTCAGCGCGATTGTGGTAATCGGAGCCGGGCGCACGTTTATAGCCGGCGCGGACATCAAGGAGTTCGGCAAGATTACTTCGGGGAAGAAACGCGGTGGTGAATTGCTTCCGCTGCTGCGCAAGCTGGAAGACTCAGTGAAGCCGGTGGTGATGGCGATCCATGGCACGGCCCTTGGCGGCGGATTAGAAGTAGCGATGGCCGGGCATTACCGTGTGGCGGTTGCCAGTGCGCAAGTGGGGCAACCCGAAGTAAAGTTGGGGATCATTCCCGGCGGCGAGGGCACGCAACGCCTGCCGCGTTTGGCGGGCATCGTAAAGGCGCTGGAGATGTGCGTGGGCGGCGAGCCGATTTCCGCGGCGCAGGCGCTGGATTGCGGCATCGTGGACCGGATCATCGAGGGTGATCTACTGGCTGGTGCGCTCGAATTCGCCCACGGCGTCACGAGCGCGCCGAAGACCCGCGAGCGTGATGGAAAGTTGATGCACGATGCGGCTCTATTTGCCGGCGCACGGGAAGCCGCGCGCAAGAAGCACCGCGGCTTGATGGCGCCCCAAGCGGCGATTGATGCCGTGGAGGCCGCGGCGACGCTGCCGTTCGAGGAAGGTTGCAGGATTGAGGCCGAGCTGTTTCAGAAGTGCCTCTTCTCGGATCAATCGAAAGGAATGATCCACGCCTTCTTCGGTGAGCGGGCGGTGGCGAAGATTCCGGATATACCGAAGGACACGCCTTTGCTGCCGATTCGCAAAGCTGCGGTGATTGGCGCGGGCACAATGGGCGGCGGCATCGCCATGAACTACGCGAATGCTGGAATTCCTGTGATTCTGAAGGAGACGACGCAGGCCGCGCTGGACCGCGGAATCGCAACCATTCGCAAGAACTACGGGAACTCGGTAAAGAAGGGGCGGTTTTCTCAAGCGGTGATGGATCAGCGGATGGCGCTGATTACTCCTGTGCTTACCTACGACGGCTTCGGCGAAGCGGACATCGTTGTGGAGGCGGTGTTTGAAGAGATGAAGCTGAAGAAGCAGATTTTCGCCGAGATTGACGCCGTCGCTAAACCCGATGCGATTCTGGCATCGAATACTTCCACGTTGAACATTGATCAGATCGCGTCCGCCACCAAGCGTCCACAGATGGTGATTGGACATCACTTCTTCAGTCCGGCGAATGTGATGCGGCTGCTTGAGATTGTGCGCGGGGAGGCTACAGGCAAACAGGTGATTGCGACGTCGATGGATTTAGCCAAGAGACTGAAAAAAGTTGGCGTGCTGGTGGGGAATTGCTTCGGCTTCGTGGGCAACCGCATGTTTGGCCCCTACCGGCGCGAGGCACAGTTCCTGGTGGAAGAGGGCGCTGCGATGGAGGCGGTGGATGCGGCGCTGTATGACTTTGGAATGGCAATGGGTCCGCTTGCGGTAGGCGATCTGGCAGGGCTGGATGTAGGCTGGCGCATCCGGAAAGAAATTAAGCATCTGGAAGTGCCTGGGGTCCGTTACCCGTTCTCCGAAGACATGCTCGCGGAGATGGGGCGCTTCGGACAGAAGACCGGCGCCGGCTGGTACAGGTATGACGAACAACGGCGGCCCGTTCCTGACAGTGAAGTGCAGGCGATGGTTGCGGAGGAGGCAAGAAAGGCGGGCATCCAGCAGCGGGTCATCGGTTCGGAAGAGATGGTGGAGCGAACCGTCTATGCGCTGATCAATGAAGGCGCGAAGATTTTGGAAGAGGGCATCGCGTTACGAGCCGTGGACATCGACATTATCTACCTGCAGGGTTATGGTTTTCCTGCGCATCGCGGGGGGCCGATGTTTTACGCCGATACGGTTGGCCTGAAGAAAGTTTACGGCCGCGTATTGGAATTTGGCTGGCAGCCGGCGCCACTGCTGGCGCGGTTGGCGCTGGAAGGCAGGACGTTTGCGAGCCTGGACGCATGAGGGAAGCGGTGATTGTTGCCAGTTCACGAACGCCGCTGGCGAAGTCGTTTCGCGGATCGTACAAGGATGTTCGGCCGGACGATATGGCTGCGCACTGCATTGCGGATGTGTTGAGCAAAGTGCCGGCGCTTAGTTCCGCGGAGATTGGCGATGTGATTCTGGGTTGTGCGTATCCATCGGGCAAGCAGGGGTCGAATGTAGCGCGGGTGGCGGCGTTTCGGGCCGGACTGCCGGCCTCGATTCCGGGCACAACTGTAAACCGGTTCTGCTCTTCCGGGCTGCAGGCCATTGTGATTGCGGCGCATCAGATCGTATTGGAAGGTGTAGAAGCGGCCATTGGCGGCGGCGTGGAAAGCATTACGATGCTGCATCGGGAGACTGATCCGAATCCCGCGGTCATGGCATCGCGGCCTGCGCTTTACATGGCGATGGGCGATACGGCGGAGGTGGTTGCCAAGCGATACAGTGTCAGCCGCGAGCGGCAGGATGAGTATGCATTACAGAGCCAGCAGCGCACGGCAGCGGCGCAGGCAGCGGGGTTATTCGATGAAGAACTGGCACGGCTGGAAGGACTGGCGCGGGATGAATGCAATCGTCCGGGTACTACGCTGGAAGCGCTGCTGGCATTGAAGCCGCACTTTGATCCGGATAGCGGGCTGGGAACGGTGACTGCGGGGAATTCCTCGCAACTCTCAGACGGCGCATCGGCCACGCTGGTGATGTCAAGGTCGCGCGCGGAGGCGCTGGGTATTCCCTACAAGCTGATCTTTCGGGGCTTCGCGGTTGCCGGCTGTGAGCCGGACGAGATGGGCATCGGTCCGGTGTTTGCGGTGCCTAAGCTTCTGGCGAGGCACGGATTGAAAGTGGATGATATCGATCTGTGGGAACTGAACGAGGCCTTTGCGGTGCAGGTGGTGTATTGCCGTGACCGGCTGGGGATCGATCCAGGGAAGTTGAACGTGAACGGTGGAGCGATTGCGATTGGACATCCGTTCGGCATGACGGGTTCGCGGCTAACCGGAACGCTGGCGAACGAGATGCAACGCAGGCGGGTCCGGTATGGCGTAGTGACGATGTGCATTGGCGGCGGCCAGGGCGCTGCCGCTTTGTTTGAAGCTGCCTGACACCAATGCCTGGCACCGGCGTCCATACTTGGGAGGCGCAAGTGGAAACAATGGGCGAAGCGAAGGTTGAGAAGGTGATGCATGAGTTCAAAGCGGGCAAACTGAAGTCGGGCGGAACGAAGAAAGTTACCAGCCGGAAGCAAGCGGTTGCGATTGCATTGAGTGAAGCCCGGGAGGCGGGCGCAAAGATTCCAAAGAAGGAGGCTTGACGCCGGTTGCGGGCTTTGATATCAACAGTACTCACTATTCACGCTGGGGAGGTACTTGCATGAAACCCGCAGATTCGATCCGCTTTATCCTGGAACACAAGAGCAGCGACGTCTGGTCGCTGCCTCCGGAGGCCTCTGTCTATGAGGCGATCCAAATGATGTCAGAAAAGCAAGTAGGCGCACTACTGGTGATGAGTGGTCATCATCTGGTGGGATTCATCTCGGAACGTGATTACGCGCGGAAGGTGATCCTCCAGGGCCGGTCGTCCCGCGATACGTTTGTGAGCGACATCATGTCGTCGCCTGTCACGACGGTTTCGCCCGCCCAAACTATCGACGAGTGCATGCGTCTGATGACGGCGAATCGTATCCGGCATTTGCCGGTGATGGAACATGGCCGGGTCAGCGGCATTGTCTCTATCGGAGATCTGGTCCGTTGGATCATATCGTCGCAGGAAGAAACAATTCATCAACTGCACAGCTACATTGCGGGAGCCTATCCGGGCTAGTGTGCCGTCCCGGCGAATTCTTCACAACATGCTACTGGGCGGAAGGTGGGGCAGACACCTTGTCTGCTCGCTCGCCCCCAGGCGGGCGCTCTTGCTCCCGTCGTCAACTCTTACGGGGGACGGGACACTAGACCCGATGCCACACAGCATCGGCGTGATGGAACTTTTTGGCTGAGCAAACGCGAAATGCGTCTCCGTCCCAGGAATGCTGTTCCACCGCGATCCGGTTTAACTCCGCGCGGATCACGTTAAATGAATTCGCCTCGCCGCGGGCTCGTGTGGAGAGGGCGGTGCCGCCCTGCACGAAAATTGCGGAACCGCTCACCATGCTGTTGGTGATATGAAGGTGACCGGAGAGCACTATGTCCACTTCACATCTGGCAATTCCGGCCAAGGCCATTTTGGCGCGGCCTACCAGGCGGTGGTGTTCCAGGTGTTCCGGAAGATCGAACGGATGATGCGCCACCAGAAGTTTCACGCGGTTCGCAAGAGGGCGAAAAGTCTCTTCAATGCGCGTGATCTGCGACGCGTTGATACGACCTCCTTTGAAAATCAGGGCGCGCGCGGTATTGACGCCGAGGACCGCAATCTCATTGTCGGAGTAGAAGGGATCGCGGTCCTCCGTGATGCTGGTGTAGAAGCGGTCGAGACCGGAGCGGAAGCGGCTGTATACATTGTGTAGAGGAACGTCGTGGTTTCCAGGCACAACAATTTGAGGCTTGGGCAGGCCGGCGAGAAATTCGCGGGCGGATGCGAACTCAGCGGCCCTGGCGCGCTGCGTCAAGTCTCCGGATACCGCTATCAGATCGGACTTGAGTTTGTGAACGGCCTCTATCAGCGGATTATAGACGCGTTCGTCCACGCGGCCGAAGTGCAGGTCCGAAAGGTGAATCACAGTGCGAATGACGGCCCTCCTAGGGAACTAATACCTGCAAGGCGCCAGGGCGTACGCGGTAATGCAATGGCGTCCGAAGCAGTGCAATCTCTCCATCCAGCGAGATGCGTGCGCGCTTGTGCCGAGTCTCAATCCAGGTTTCTTCCAGGCTGAATACTTCGAAGTCTTTTTCAGTCCGAAGCCTGCCGAATAAAGCTGCCAGAGAAAGCCAGATGAGCCTGGCGCGGGATGCGGGCTGCGCGATGTAAAGCGACAGCCGGCCGGAATTCAAGCGGGACCGGGTGCCAACATCTAATCCTTCGATCTGGTATTCGTTGTTTCCCACGAAGACGAATGGTGATTTGCGGACCCAGGTTTGTCCATTCATGTTCAGCCTTACGCGAACGGACCGGAAGCGCCGCAGCACGGTAAGCGATGCCCAAAACACCGCCGCCCACTTACTCCGCCCGGTGCGCCGTTGAAGATCGCGTTCGAATACCATGCTTGGATAGAGGCCGAGACTGGAATTATTGATAAAGATGCGGCCATTCACTTCGCCAACGTCGCAATGGGCGGTCTTGCCTCGCGTAACGATGGCGATTGCCGCTTCCAGGTTCAGCGGGATATGCATGTCTCTGGCGAAATGGTTAAGCGTGCCCATTGGCAATACACCAAGGGTCACATTGCTGCCGGCCAGGGCCGATGCGGCCGCGCTGACTGTTCCATCTCCTCCGGCAGCCACTAGAATACGAACACCTTGGGCAACGGCGTCTCTGGCGACTTGATCGGGCGGGGCGGACCGGCCGGCGATAGAAATCCGCGCAGCCCATCCGGATGCTGCGAATAGCGCGTGAATCCGATCTCTGCTTTGGGTATTGCCGCCAGCACCGGAACCTTCATTCAAAATCACGGTAACTTCACGAACATCGGGACTGCGTTCATCCAGAAGCATGCGATCAAGACACCTCCTGCAACATCGGTGGGATAGTGTACACCCAGATAGACGCGCGACAGACAGATTAATGCGATCGAAGACATGGCGGAGAGCAAGATGAAGGCGCGCTGTATACGGTGCTTTGCGAGTCGGGCCGAGACATATCCAAGCGTTCCGTAAAGGGAAGTGCTGAATAAGGCGTGTCCGCTAGGGAAGCTGTAGCTGTCTGGCTCGACGGTGCTGAAGAAGGCGGCGGGACGCTCACGCCGCACCAGAAGCTTTAACCCATTCTCGATGGGAATGGAACCCACCATGACGACAGCTAAGACCAAAGCATGCCGGGAGTGACCCTCTATTCTCAGTAAAATAAACGCGGCGACCGCCGCCAGCAAGATCCAGCGCAGCGATCCAAAAGAAGTGACGATCGTCATTGCAGTGGTAAGCGGGGACGCCGCGACATCGTGAATTCGGGAGCGCGCAAGAAGGTCGAAAGACATCGTTCGTCCGGCGACAACCGCCGCTGCTAACAAGACGAACGCCAGTAGCGCCACCGCCGCCACGATGGCGTGTCGCCGCATGGGGCGATCCATCATGCGACGGCGCTGAGGCCGGCTGCGCGAATAGCCGCGAGCACCTGCTGGGTGGCCTTACTTCGATTCAACGTATAGAAGTGGATTCCCGGAGCGCCGGCGCGCAACAGCTCAATGCACTGCTCGGTGGCGTGGGCGATGCCAATGTCCAGAACGGCATCGGGATCGCTACGCCGCGCGTCCAGGCCGGCCGCAAGCCGGTAGGGCAGGGAGACGCCGCACATTGACGTCATCTTCTCGGCCTGATTCGCGTTGGTGATCGGCATGATTCCAGGGATGATTGGGACTTCCACGCCGTTGTCGCGGGCGTATTCCACGAATTCGAAATAACGGCGGTTATCGAAGAACAGTTGCGACACTACGAATTGCGCCCCGTCCAGCACTTTTCTTTTCAGGTTCGCCAAGTCGACTGCCGGATTCACCGACTCGACGTGCTTTTCCGGATAACATGCGCCGCCGATGCACAACTGTCCGCCATACTCTTCCCGAATGAAGCTCGCCAACTCGTTTGCGTAGCGGAAGCCGCCCTCCGTATATTGAAAAGCCTTTTCGCCTTTCGGAGGGTCGCCGCGGAGGGCCAGAACATTCTCGACGCCCGCATCCACCAGCCGATCCAAAACGTCCTTCAGATCGTCGCGCGTGGCTCCTACGCAAGTCAGGTGCGCCATCGCTTCTATGCCCGTGTCGCGCTTGATACGGCTGACGATATCGATAGTTTTCTCGCGCGTGGTCCCACCCGCGCCGTATGTTACCGATACGAAACTGGGCTCCAGCGGACCGAGTTCGGCGATGGTCTTCTCCAGTTGCTTCGCCGCCTCGTCTGTTTTCGGCGGGAAGAATTCAAACGAGAAAGCCGGACGCTTCCGGGCCAGAATGTCGCTAATGAACATTATTTCTAGTTTGACAGAAGGCTTGCTATTTTGTCCGCATCGTTCGGCACTACAATGGGACGATTCCCGAAGTTTGGCTGAATCGCGCTGCCGTCGGGCGCCTTCAAATCACCCGTGTGATAGCGATAAATGTAGTCGGGGTCCTTCAGCACATTGCCCGTGAGCACGGCGACGACATCGGCATCCCGACGAATGATTCCGGCTGCCGTCAGTTTGCGGATTCCCGCCAGCGTGGCCGCCGATGCCGGTTCGCAGCCTATACCGCAAGAGCCAATCACGGCCTTGGCGTCCGCAATTTCCTGCTCGGTAGCGCGCTCCACCACACCGTTGCTTTCCGTAATTTCAAACAGCGCCTTCGGCCAACTCACCGGGTCGCCGATCTTGATCGCGGTAGCCAGCGTCTCGGGATGCTCAACCGGGGTGAAGGATTCGCGCGTTTCGCCGTGCATGAACTCATAGAACGGCGAAGAACCCTGCGCCTGAATCACCGCCAGGCGGGGCATTTTGGTGATGAAGCCGAGGCTCTTCAACTCGCGCAAGGCCTTGCCAAAGGCCGAGACATTTCCCAGATTGCCGCCCGGCAGTACGATCCAATCGGGTGCGTTCCAATCCCGCTGGTCCATCATTTCGATGACGATTGTTTTCTGTCCCTCAATGCGGAAGGGATTGATGGAATTCAAAAGATAGATGCCGAGCTTTTCAGATAGCACGCGCACCAGTTTCAGAATCTGATCGAAGTTCGCGTCAACCTGCAGTGTCATGGCGCCGTACTCCAGTGCCTGCGCCAGTTTTCCATAGGAGATGTTGCCGTGCGGAATGAAAATAATCGGTTGCATGCCGGCGGCGCTGGCATAGGCGGCCATGGATGCAGAGGTGTTTCCTGTGGAGACGCAAGCGACGCGTTTCATCCCCAGCCGCATGGCCTGTGAGGCGCCGCAGGTCATGCCGTTATCTTTGAACGAACCGGTGGGGTTGTATCCCTGGTGCTTAAATACAATTTGATCGATGCCGGCGTAGCGCGCCGCCTTGGGCGCGTTCAACAGCGGTGTATCGCCTTCGCGCAATGTAACGATGTGCTTGTTGTCGTCGAGAAATGGAATCATCTCGCGATAGCGCCAGACACCGCTCTGATCGATGGTGGTGTTGTTCAAGCGCCGTTGGCGCCACGTCTTTTTCAGCTCGGTAGTATCTGCTTGAGCGCCCGAATAGGTTACTTCCAGTAGGCCGCCACACTTGGGGCAGTTGTAGATAACTTCGGTTACCGCAAAGCGGGCGCGGCACGCCGCTTGAAAACAAATCAACTCTGGATTCATGTGAAACCTCAAGTATACAAGCCGGGTCCGCGAACGTCGTTTTACACTTGGAGAAATGCACGAATGGCAGCGCGGAGAGTTTGCTATCAGCACGGACCGGAGCCGGTTGAATATCGATCTGATTCATGAGTTTCTTAGCACATCCGCTTACTGGGCGTTGGGCCGGACGCGCGAAACGGTAGAGCGGTCTATTGCCAATTCACTCCCCTTCGGTATTTATGCAGGCAGCGGACAGGTGGGCTTTGCGCGGGTGATTACCGACTTTGCCACCTTCGCTTATCTTGCCGACGTGTTTGTATTAGCCGAGTTTCGGGGCGCGGGATTATCGGCCTGGCTGATGGAGGTTATCGGCGAGCATCCGGAGTTGCAGGGATTGCGCCGCTGGCTGCTGGCGACGAAGGACGCGCATGGCCTCTATCGCAAATTCCAGTTCCAGGAGCTACAGCAACCGGACCGGTGGATGGAACGGTTTACTCCTTCGCCACTGGAGGAACCGCGGGGGTAGCCAAATTCTTCTTATCGCGCCGGGACCCGGCGCCGCAGGACGGCGCCACTCAAGTGGGCACGCCCATTTTCGGAAACACCCAGCGCATCAGCACGACGTAGGCAGCGAAGATGAGGACAGGCAGAAGCCATCCCGGCATTGTGATATTCTCCTTGCGCCGCTACTGAATCAGCAACTTGTCCAATTCCGCGGTGATTTGCGGCAGCCTTTCGGGGTTGCGCAATATGTTTTGAATCCCGTAGGCTCTGTACTGCTCCATCAACAATTCTACCGCCGACAGCGCATAAGCGTAAGCGATGGTTGCGTGCATGGCGCTCATGCGCGACCAGTTCTGGCTCATGTTTTCCAGCGTTGGCAGAGATCCCTGCTTCATGGCCGCCTTAAGCATTGCCTTGTGCGCCGGCGTCAACGAATCGCCTGATAGTTTTTGCGCCAGTCCTTCATGCAGCCAGGACGGCCACTGTCCCATGCTGTGCAGGCAGGCGTGAACAATTTCATGGGCGAAGACCTTTCGGGTTTCGGCGCTGATCGACTTGGTCTCCGCTACGGGGATGCGGATCTTACCGTCGAACTGTCCGCCGCTCCACTCCGCCGCGTCCGTGGAGGAGCGGTACGACTGTTTGGACTGCACCACAGTCACGATTCGGTCGTCACCCCGGCAGCCGAGCTCCATGGAAATGCGGGCATACTCTTCTTCCAAAATCGTGACCATGTTTCGGGCGACTTCGGTATCCAGTACACCACCCTCGTACCGAAGCAGGAAGCGGTTGCCCAATAGCCGGTCCACGCTCTTATCGCCGGCAACCTCCTTTTCCAGCCGGGCGATCATCTGCTCTACCGCACGGTCCTGCTTCAACTGCTCGGCTTCCTTCAGATACTCCAGCGCCTTCTTCGCTTCGTCACTTTCATGGGCCGCAATGCCGGCCAACACCAGATACGGATAGTCCCGGCCGGTGACCCGCATGGCCTTCTCTACCACCTCAAGCGCCTCGCGCGGCTGTTGCTTACCAAGTAAAGCCGATGCTCTTACCAGGGGATGATCCGGAGGCCCGTTGAATGGCGCCGCAGCCATGGCCGCTGCTCTGCCGGGGCTGGCGCCGCCCACGCTGGGAGCGCTCCGCCGCGCCTTTTCAAACTCCTCCAGACCTGTAAGCGCGCTGGCCGGCAGATAGCCCTGCAATGGTTTTCCATCCACTGTGGCCGAGACTTTGTAGCAGGTCTCCATCGGACCCGACATTGCGAAACGGATTTCAACCGGCGCACCCTTGGGAAGAGCCGCCACCACTTCATCGCGCGCTTCGCAACCGCTGCGCAATTGGGCCTGATCCTGTTTCACCACCAGCGAGGAGGCAAAGAACAGTACGGCAATTCCATGCAGTATCATACGGGCCTGTACTCCATTACTACGGCGGTGATGTCGTCACTCTGCACCGCGCCTTCAGTGAATGCGTCCACGGCCTCCATCAGATTCGTGTGAAGCTCGGCACAGCCTGATTTCGCGTGGGCGAGGATCACTTTCTTCATGCGGTCGACGTCGAAAAACTTCCCCTTGGTATTTTCCGCTTCAGAGAGTCCGTCGCTATAAGCAACCACTTTGTCGCCTGGCTGCAGTTGCACTTGTTCCACGGAATAGGTGGCTTCTTCCAGCATGCCCAACGGCATACCCGTGGTTCCCAGGCAGGTGATTTCGCCGGTGCAGCGAATCAGGTAGGGCGTGCAGTGTCCGGCATTCGCCCAGCAGAGCAGGCCCTGGCGATCGAGCGTGCAATAGAACACCGTTGCATATTTCTCGCCTTCGGTTCGTTCATTCAGAAAGCGGTTCAGCCGCATCATCAATTGTTCAATCTGCCCGGCGCCATCGGTCGATGCCAGAAACGCACCTTGCAACAACGCCGCCAAAAGTGCGGAGCTTACACCTTTGCCTGAAACATCGGTCACGGTGACAGACCAGCAGTCCGGGCTCATCTGCTTCACATCGAAATAATCGCCGCCCACCTGGTGCGATGGAATGCTGGACCCGGCGGCGCGAAACCAACCTTCCGACGGCAACTTACGCGGCAGCAGGCTTGTCTGAATCTCGCGCGCGATTCCAATCTCTTCTTCTAAGCGCTGATTATCGCGCTCCTCTTCCAGCAGGCGCGCGTTTTCCAGCACCGAGGACGCTTCCAGCGCCAGCGTTTGCAATAGCTCGCTGTTGCCTGCGGATAAGTCAACCGCGGATTGCGCGGAATCCAGATAGATTAATCCCACCGTTTCGTCAATTGCCGATATCACCAGCGTTTCCTGCGAATCGCGCGGCCGTACGCGCACCAATGGGACGCAGACTCCACTTCGTTGACCGCTGCCCCGATCAAGCGTCATGGTCAGCAGGCTTCTGCGGTTCCGCAGAGCCTTTTGAATGGCATCGAAGGGCACGCCAAGATCTGCAATCGGAAGACTCTGCCCTAAACGGTCGCGGGCTACGCGAATATTCAGATCGTCGTCACGGCGCAGCAGCAGGACGCCGCGTTCCGATCCGGTGACAGCGATTGCGGCGTCCACTACGGCGGCAAGAACATCATCGGTGGAAAGTGCGTTCCGCAGCGTCCGGGCCACTTCCCCCAGCGCGCGCAGCTTGGAAAGCTCACCGGTGCCGCCTGTCTTCCCGGCGTCCGAAAACCGGTCGAGCAGCTTATCGATTTCGCCTTCATCGAAAAAGAAAACCAGGGCGTAGGAATCCTGCACGCCAAATTCCACGCGATCCGAATTCGCCAGTTTGTGGCGCGTAATAGCCGCTCCATTCACATAGACGCCATTGCTGCTTTTTAGATCTTCAACGAAGTAGTCGCCGTGCTCGGAAACGATCCGCGCGTGATTGCGGGAGGCTCGATTGTCTCTGAGAACCAGGTGATTATCGGCCTGCCTGCCGATGGAAAATGGGAGCGGGTGCAGCGGAACTCTCGTTTGATTTCCGGACGGGTTGATGACGATGAGCGACGCTGCCCTGGCCGCCGCGGCCACCTGACCGGGAAGCGGCATTTAAGCGCCCCGATGGTGACTGCGCGGACGCGGTTCCTCGTCCGATACGGTCTGCGCTTGTGCGGCGGTCGCTTCCTTCACTTCATTCGCACGCAGAACTTGGCAATGCGAGCAGTAACCACCCACTTCCGTGCGCGCAAGGACGATTTGAAATCCAAAATGCGACTCCACCTGCCGCCGAAGCTTTTGCAAAGGCTCGCCGAAGAATTCCTCCACTTTGCCGCAGCGAAGACAGATTACGTGAGCGTGCTCCTGCTTCATGCGGGTTTCGTAGAAATGCTGGTCGCCGCCGATGTGCATGAGATCGAGCTCATCCACAAGCCCGCCCTCCTTCAGC
The DNA here is from genome assembly GCA_025350445.1 of Bryobacteraceae bacterium. The sequence continues at coordinate 13,225 of JANXXV010000759.1, forward strand.
ATTTTCAGCGTGCGGTAAACCGTAACGCGATTCAGCTTTGGGTCTTTTTCCTTGGCCAGAAGGTAGAGGCGCTCGGCATCGAGATGTTGCCCCGACTTGTCGATCAACTCGAGCAGAATCCGGCGCTGGCGCGTTAGACGGACGCCTCGCTGCTTGAGCGAATCTTTGATCCCTTCCAAGGCCATGTGGGGTTATGCCAGCGGTGCAATGCCGGCGGACGCCATAAAAAGCGCCACCGTGGATAACGCAGCTACCGTACCAAGAACCGTACATACCCAGCAGAACGTAAATCTCATATGCTTGAATTTTACCATGGGCCGAAGGCTATGGTCCGGGAAAGAAATAGTAAGATCGAGGAATGAAAAGACTAGCTGTTGTGGCCGTCTTATTCATCGCCGCATTGCAAGCTCAGGCGCCGGAGGGGAAAAAGCCGTCGGTTG
>JANXXV010000760.1 GCA_025350445.1 Bryobacteraceae bacterium
TCTTGTTCTCGGTCGCGCTTGCGGTTGGCATGACGCCGGAGATGATGCCGATGATCATCACCATCACGCTGGCGCAGGGCGCGCGACGGATGGCCGGGAAAAAGGTTTTGGTCAAACAACTGTCAGCCATCGAAGACTTCGGCAGCATCGAGATTCTATGCAGCGACAAGACCGGGACGCTGACCGAAGGCGAGATCGTGCTGGACCGGCACGTGGACGTTCACGGCCGGGACAACGAAGACGTGCTGCGGTTCGTCTACTTGAACAGCTACTTTCAAGCGGGCATCAGGAGTCCGCTGGACGACGCTATCCTAAAGCATGACCGGCCTGCCATTGTGGAGTACGAAAAGGTGGACGAGATCCCTTTCGACTTCAACCGCAAACGCCTTTCCGTGGTGGTGCGCCGGGGCGCTGAGCACCTTCTAGTTACCAAGGGGGAGGCGGAAAGCGTTTTTGCCATTTGCGGCACCGTCATCATCGAAGGCGCTCCCCAACCGTTCGACGAAGCCCTGCGCGCCCAGGCGGCGGAGACGTTCCAGAAGTTGAGCGCTGACGGATTCCGCACAATTGGAGTCGCGGTCCGGAAGGTCGATCGGCAGGATGGTTATACGCTGGCAGCCGAGAAACAGATGACGCTGACCGGCTTTGCGGCGTTCCTCGACCCGCCCAAGGAGGGGATCACCGCGGTTCTCGAAGCACTGAAAAAGAACGGCGTTTCCGTAGTGATTATGACCGGGGACAATCAATACGTGACGCAGAAGGTAGCCCACGATGTCGGGCTGGCTAGCGGCAACATTGTTGTGGGCGCACAGATGGACACGATGGACGATGCCGCGCTGGCTTACCACGCCGAGCATGGCGCCATCTTCGCCCGCGTGTCGCCGGAACAGAAGAACCGGGTCATCCTCGGCCTGAAGGCGCGCGGGCACGTCGTCGGGTACATCGGCGACGGCATCAACGATGCTCCGTCGCTGCACAATGCGGACGTCGGCATTTCCGTTATGAATGGAGTGGACGTGGCGAAAGATGCCGCGAAAATCATCTTGCTGGACAAGGACCTTGCGGTCTTGAACGAGGGAATTATCGAAGGGCGGCGGTGCTTCGCCAACATCATGAAGTACATCATCATGAGCACCAGTTCCAACTTCGGCAACATGTTCAGCATGGCGGCGGCATCGCTTTTTCTGCCATTCCTGCCGATGTTGCCGACGCAGATTCTGCTGAATAACTTTCTCTATGACATCTCGCAGGTCGCTGTCCCCGGCGATAACGTCGATCAGGACCTGGTGCATAAACCCAAGCGCTGGCAGATCGGGTTCATTCGCCAGTTTATGACGATCATCGGCCCCATCAGCTCCATCTACGATTTCCTCACCTTTGGGGTACTGCTTTGGATGTTCGACGCTTCCACCAACCCGTCCCTGTTCCGGACCGGATGGTTCGTGGAATCCCTTGCCACGCAGACACTGGTAGTGTTTGTGATCCGCACGGCGGGCAACCCGTTCCGGAGCCGTCCGAGCTGGCGGTTGTTGATAGGGGTTGTTGCCGTCACCCTTGCCGGCGCAGTATTGCCATACACCAGCCTGGGCGCATTGCTGGGATTTACCCCTCTTCCGCTGGCGCTGTTGGGTGTAATTGCGCTACTCGCCTTGACGTACCTGATTTTGGTGCAAGCCGTAAAAACCTGGTTCTATCGCCGGCACGCGTTACTTTGAACACTGACGCCCAGGCGCGGCGCAGGGTAGTTCGGGTTCAGTTCGCACTCCGGAGTGCCCCATTCGGCCGGCGGCTGAATAGGCTCCGTGGGCGCACCACAAAACGGTGGAAGCCACGAACTTCGGAACGCGGGCTCTGGCGGTTCCCGAAGAGTTGCGGCTCGTGGCCGTCAAATGCGCCGACCAACTCAAACCGTTCAACAAAAGTCTGACCGATGCGGTGACCTATTACGTCGATCATCTCCGTTCCGTTGCGCAGAGTTGCGAGGTCACACCGTTGATCGCCGAATTTCTTATTTCGCGAACCAGCAAAGGACGCAGCCCCTGATACGTGAAAGATCCCCGCAACCGGCTAAGGAGATTTGAGGATGTGTTTGGCGTACAGAACGCGGCCACTCTCACCACACGCGAGATCGACCAATGTATTTCCGGCTTGGGCTTGGGGCCGCAAAGGCAGAACAACTATCGCACGATTTTGTGCAGTCTGTTTTCATATGCGCTTTCACGCGGCTATGTGCAGAGCCATCCGGTCATGACAATTGAGAAAGAGAAAGTGGTTGGCGACGCGCCAGGCATTTTCACGCCCGATGAGGTGAACGGTCTCCTGAACGCGGCGCGCGAGCATGTGCCCGACTTTCTCGGTTTTCTCGCCATCGGCGCATTCGCCGGCTTGCGCATGGCCGAGATAGAAAGACTCACGTGGAGTGATATCGAATTGGACGGCGGGTTCGTCCATGTTGGCGCAAAGAAGGCGAAGAGCGCGCGGCGACAGCTGATCCAAATTGAATGGAACTTGCGACGTTGGTTGGAAGTCGCGCCTAGGGAGAGAGAATCCATCGCGCCGCTCAATCTTCGCGTCCGGCTACTTGAAGCGCGAAAAGCGGCACGATTGAAACATTGGCCGCTTAATGGTCTGCGGCACAGTTACGCCAGCTACCACTTGGCGCACTTCAAAGATGCGGCGCGGCTTGCGCTCGAAATGGGGCACACCGACACGAGCATGATCTTTGGACACTACCGCGAACTGGTGAGAACTGAGGAAGCCGCACGATACTGGACGATAGAGCCATCCCCTTCCCTCAAATCCAACATTGCGCATCCGTCCTCGCCGTCAAGGGTCTCCGCTCCGCTTCGATGGACGGGCACGCGCGCCCTTGACCGCTCCGGTCGGTTGCACAGAGCCGGCTAATATGAGGGAAAGGGGAGACATGCAAAGTTGCTGAGTCTGAACGTGCAAGCCAAGCAGCCACTAAAGACTTGTTAGAGCAGCGTTTAGCGCGTATCCTTAAGGATAATCACGGCTTCAATATGAGCGCCGATAGACTCAAAAGAATTACCGTCGAAGAGGGCAAATGCGGGGGACGTCCCTGCAGCTGACTATACCTTCCTCGAAGGTGAGGACATCTACGCCGCTATCGAGTACGCGGCCCATCAAGCCGACCACACAGTTCTTCAAGCATTGTAAAGTTTCTGGTCGATAACCATCTGCCCGCGGCGCCAGCATGCTTTCTTGTGTCTCGCGGAGTCGATTGTCAGCACGTTCTCGACGTTGATTTGGCTGATGCTTCCGATACCGAAAACTGGGAACATGCTAGCCGCAACGACAGCGTTGTCATTAGTAAGGACGAGGATTTTCTCTACCTGGCGAACGCTTCTTCAGCTAAAGCTCGACTCATCTGGATTCGGTTGGGAAATTGCCGAACAAAAGCGCTCCTTGGCGCGATAGAAGTTCTATGGCCGAAGATAGAGGCAGGTTTGAAAGGGGGCGATCGCATTATCGAAGTTCGCTGAGAGCAAAAATCAAAGTGAAGTAAGAGACACGATCCCCTAAGCCGTTGGCTTAGGTTGGTGCCGCGCCGTGGCCAGCGCGGGGTGCCGCTGCGCACGCTGCGTTGCGGCACCTTGCCGCACTGGAAAGCAAGGCCGTGCAGCGAGACGCAGGATCGGTTAATGGAAAACGAACTACAGAGGAGCCAAGCTGAAGTGTTGCAAGCTGCCTTGCAACATTTTCAAATCTACACGGATGCTCTGTCGAAGAAGTTCCTGATAGACCGCTCGCAGCTGCGCGATTTCCTTGCGGCGGTACAACTCCTCCAGAATCCCGATGCACCCGACTACAGCGACTCCTTCGGCTACGGCCAGCCTTCGGCCCTTCCATTCGTCCATCAAGGTCAGGTCAGCCGCCAATTCTTTCGCCAGAAAACCGCGCTGACTTCTCCCGCGCCCAGACCCGTCTTGGTGGCGAGCAACTTGGTCAGACCTTCGACATCGTGAACGGGAGAGACCCGAATCCAATCGGCTTTCGACACCGCCGTCGCACCGGGTAGACCCGCGCCGGCAATGACAACCTCGTTGTAGACCTCAGTGGAAATATGAACGACGTCGTACAGTTTGTGAAGTGAATCGAGATGCCCGATCCGAGCAAGAGTAATAAGCGGGGAGGCGTTCGAGACGACTTTCACCGCTTCAAGCGTTCGAGCGTCTGCCGATCCGATTCGAGGTCAGCCGCACCATAGTGCAGAGGCACCTGACGCTTGCCCGCGAACTCCATGAAGGCTTCAACCGGCGTCTCGCACAATTCAGCTGCCCGACCGAGCGATACCTTGTCTTCCCGGAACAGCTCCAATGCCAGCAGCCGGGCCGCATCCAAAGATGGGTTGTCGTGGTTCAATTGAGCCGCTTCAGCCAAGTCTTCCGAAAAGTGTACTTGCACGCTCTTCATATTCTTAACCTAGCATATCGACCCGCCGAAACAAGTCTTCCTTCGAGCCGCATGCGCAACACTCAAAGGTCATTTTGAGGCTACGGCGCGAATTCTGCAAATCTCAGGGCGCGTGGCAAAAGTACGGGAGAGCAGGGCAAAGGAAATCTCTTAAGCAGGGTGAAGAAAAAGGGGAAACACTAATGCTTAAGCTCCGCTTAGGCACTTCATTGGGGGTCAGGAAAAGCCTTTTTCTTAGGCCTCCAGAGGCACGTCGAATCGTCGAGAAAGTGCAGCCGTTTGCACTTCCGGCAATCGATGAAAAACAACGGGCAGTAGCGTAGTGCCGGGATGGAAGCGAGCATTTCAGTCATGTTCATGATGAGCGTCGCCCGGTTTCTCATCGTAGTTGTCTCGCCCGATGTTGCTGAGGGATTTTGCGCTCCAGGCCGAAGCTGATGCAATCTTCCAGCTCCCTTCATACCCTCGTCGCCCCCAAACACTGAGCCCACTGGCCAGCAAAATGGAGCGGCAGTAGTGTTCCTTGTCAGCCGAGCTTCGATGATCGGCTGCACAGCTTGGCTGTAGACGCCTTGCCAGTCGCTTTCAATGAACTAGCGCGTCGTCGAGCAGTTCGCCGCAGGTAATTTTCTCGGCAGCAAAATGCCCCATCTCGCCGCGCGCCTTCTTGCTGGGAATCTGGTCTCGCAGCCGTTCGGCATCTTGAATGTTGGTCGAGCACGACGATCGTTGAACCTGCTTGCCGTTGACCCAATAGGCGACGTACCAGACTTCGCCACGTTGGAAAATTGTGCCGGTACCGTGAGAGCTTCGGGGCATGCCCGACTCTGGCGACGGAAATCGTTAACACGACCGTGAGCAGCCCACAGACAGAGAAACCGCTCGCGGTGCGAGCGGTTTCTAAGATACTGAAAAATTTGGTGCGGAGAGGGGGACTTGAACCCCCACGAGATTGCTCCCGCTAGCACCTCAAGCTAGTGCGTCTGCCAATTCCGCCACCTCCGCAAAGCCGTGGCTACTACTTTTTCGGTGCTGGATTCTGCTCCGGCAAGGGCAGCGGAATCGCCCGCGACCCGCTATCCGGGGCTGCCGTAACCGGCACCGGCGCTACAGCCGTCCCAGCTTTCGACTTCGATTTAGACTGCCGCTCCAAAACCGATCTCGATGTCCCCGCACTTCTAGTCGTATAAATCGCCAGCGAAAGCGATGTGACCATGAACAAAGCCGCCGCCACCGTCGTTGCTTTCGATAGCACCGTTGCCGCTCCGCGCGGCCCAAACGCAGTCTGTGAGCCCATTCCGCCGAAAGCACCGGCAAGATCGGCCGCCTTACCGCTCTGCAGCAACACCACAATCACCAGGAATAGACACACGATGATGTGAAGAATCGTTAACAAAATAACCATACGGGAATCTCTATCTAGTATAGGTTACGCAGCAGGCGTGCCGCAATGATTCCGGCAATTTCCCTATTTGTAAGCCGCAATACCGGTCACCCGCTCCCCGATCACCAGCGCATGCACGTGATCGGTTCCCTCATACGTTTTCACCGTTTCCAGATTGCAGAGGTGCCGCATAATCGGATACTCTTCCGTGATTCCATTGGCGCCCAGCAGATCCCGGCTCAGCCGCGCGCAATCAAGCGCAATCGTCACGTTGTTCCGCTTCAACATGGAAACATGCGCCGGTTCCAGCTTGCCCAAATCCTTCATCCGGCCCGCGTGCAGCGCCAGCAACTGCGCCTTCGTAATCTCGGTAATCATCCACGCCAACTTCTCCTGCACCAGTTGATGGCTGGCAATCGGCTTGTCGTCGAACTGTTTCCGGTCAATCGAATACTGCCGCGCCGTCTCATAGCAATCCATCGCCGCGCCAATCGTTCCCCATCCGATGCCGAAGCGCGCCTGCGTCAAACAAGCCAGCGGCGCTTTTAACCCTTTCGCCAGCGGGAGAACGCAAGAATCGGGCACGCGGCAATCGGTGAAAGAAAGGCTCGACGTAACCGATGCCCGCATCGACATTTTTCCGTGAATATCCGATGACGCGAATCCCGCCGTTCCGTTCTCCACCAGGAACCCTTGGATGCCCGACTCCGTCCGTGCCCACACCACCGCCACCGCCGCAACGGATCCGTTCGTGATCCACGTCTTCTCGCCGTTCAAGATCCAGCCGTTGCCATCCTTCCGCGCCTTGGTCAACATGCCTGCCGGGTTCGATCCGAAACCCGGCTCGCTAAGCCCAAAGCAGCCAATGGCCTCGCCGGACTGCATCCTCGGCAGCCAGCGTTCTTTCTGCTCCTCCGATCCAAACGTGTAGAT